>CAZPEW010000133.1:0-6862 GCA_964585695.1 uncultured Lachnospiraceae bacterium | reverse complement strand
GTCTGCTGTCCTGCGGCCGGGCAGAATCAGGATCAGGAGGGCAATCAGCCCGACCATCACCGTCACCGCCTGGTATTCGCTCACACCGATCAGTGCTGATCCGATATATTGTTTAAGATCCGTGATCAGATAATCCATGCATCATTTCCCTGTCCTGTTGCTGCTGTAATACGCAAAGCTCTGGTGCTCGCAGAAGGCCTGCTCTCTGATTGCTCTGACCTCGCCGGCGTCTTTGCCGATGAGATTCAGGTAGGGATTGTCCTGGAACTGCGGGTGGTAGGTAGGGACGATTTCTGCGACCATCTGCTTGATGTAGTCGCCGTTGCTCTCCTGGAGTGCTGCCGGATAGAGCCTGTTCAGCTGCTGCCGGTAGGTCTCGATGTCAAATTCGATCGGTTTCCCGATGTGGATCATGTGATTCGGGGTGTCCTTCATCCCTTCCTCTCGCATGAGCATCTCTTCGTAGAGCTTCTCGCCGGGACGCAGTCCCGTGAACTCGATCGGGATCTCCTCATATGGTTTGAAGCCAGAGAGGCGGATCAGGTTCTCCGCGAGATCCAGGATTTTGACCGGTTCGCCCATGTCGAGGACAAAAATTTCGCCGCCCTTTGCATAGTAGCCGGCCTGCAGCACGAGGCTGACGGCTTCCGGGATCGTCATGAAATAGCGGATGATGTTTCTGTCGGTGACTGTGACGGGACCGCCGGATGCGATCTGCTTTTTAAAAAGCGGGATTACAGAGCCGTTGGAGCCGAGGACATTGCCGAACCGTACGGCAACATAATCGGTTCCCGGATAGGTCTGGTCCATCATCTGGATAACCATCTCGCACATCCGCTTGCTGGCGCCCATGATGTTGGTCGGGTTTACGGCCTTGTCGGTACTGATCATGACAAAGCGCTTCACGCCGTACCTGCCGGCTGCCTGTGCGGTTTTGAAGGTTCCGAAGACATTGTTCTTGATGGCTTCATTCGGGCTGTCCTCCATGAGCGGCACATGTTCATGCGCGGCTGCATGGTAGACGATGTCCGGACGGTAATCCCGCATGATCTGCTCGATGCGGTTTGTATTCCGGACGGAGCCGATCAGTACGATAAGGTTCAGCTCTGGATGTGTTTCCTTCAGCTCCTGCTGGATGTCGTAGGCATTGTTCTCATAGATATCAAAGATGACCAGCAGCTTAGGTCTGTGGTTTGCGATCTGCCGGCAGAGCTCCGAGCCGATGGAACCGCCGCCGCCTGTGACGAGGACGGTTTTGTCTCTGACATAGCCGGCGATCTCATCCATGTTGACCTTGACCTGCTCTCTCCCGAGGAGATCCTCGATCTGTACCGGACGGAGCCTGCTGACGAATACCTCGCCGTTGATGAGCTGGTAAACGCCCGGCAGTGTCTTGATCTGGCAGTCGGTTTTCCGGCAGATCCCGACGATCTCTGCGATGTCCTTGGGACTTGCGGTCGGGATGGCGATGAAGATCTGCTCGATCTGCTGCTCCTCACAGACCCGGAGGATGTCCTTCCGGTTTCCGAGGATCGGCACACCGTTTAAAAAGAGGTTCTTTTTGGAAGCGTCTGCATCGATGTAGCAGATGAGACGGCCGTGGGCGCGGGTGCTGGAAACGATTTCCTTCCCCAGCTGTCCGCCTGCCTGACCGGCGCCGACAATCATCGTGCGCGGGCCGGCATCATTCGCAGCTGCAATATCGCCGAGCGTCGAGCGCATGATCCGGTAGGAGAAGCGGACTGCAAATTCCATGATTGTCTGTGCAATGACTGCAAGCGGGAAAAAGCTCCGCGGCATGGAGATCTGCAGGAGTGTGTATATCTCAAGCATCAGGAGCGCACCGGCGAGATTGAGACCGGCAATTCTGATGCCCTCGCGGATCCCGGCCTGCGACCACATGATGGAATACATCCTGCCGAAATAATAGAGACCGAATGTCACAACGAGGAAAACCGGCAGCAGCCGCAGCCAGTGACCGAGATACTGTGCATCAATATGTGCAGGGGAGAAATCAAAGCGTGCAAGCAGCGCAAGATAGCCGCATGCGCATGCGATCACAAGATCGACCAGCATCAGCGCCATCATCCGCATGCGTTTATCTCTCGGCATTGCCTTATTGATCATTTCCATTTTGCTCATATATCTCTCCCTGCCTCTGTAACCTGTATCCAAACATAAATCCAAAATCCAAAAAAAAGCACAAAAAAAGAGCCCCCTTCCGGGCAGGCTCCGCCATCCGCACATACAGCTGAATCTGTATCTGCGGGGTGGCTTACACGTATGGCTTAAGCGTTCCGGACTGCCCCTGCAGCATGACCGGATTGCCCAAGCTTTATTGAAACACTTTTCATTTTATATACTGCTATTTTAAAAATTAATACGTTCTTACAGACTTTCACTTCAGATAAAGCACTGGAATCTGTTCTGCTTTACCGCTCTGTGAGTCTCCGTCCGAGGAGAATGAGGATCAGCCCGCCGAGTCCGGCGATGGCCGTCATCATAAGATAAACGATCAGCGAATGCTGCAGCATGTACCGCAGCAGTTCTCCTGCCGTGATGCCCCAGAAGCGCTCTGCAAGCTCTGCGCCCCGCATCCGGATGACTGCGTAAAAGGCAATGTCTGCCGCTGCGCCTGCCATGAATCCGTAGCCGAGGTACACGACCGCATGCTTTTTATGCTGCTGCACAAGCAGTATGGTCCCCGCCGCTGCAAGAAGCAGGAAGCTGCAGATCGCTGTCCAACGGGCGGATGCGCCTGCCTCCAGTTCCGCTGCCTTGTACCATGCGTCCAGTCCGGGGATCTCGACACCCGCGCGGAAGCTCTTGACCACGCTCGTGATCATATTCGCAAGGCCCCGGCTGGCCAGCGGTGTCAGCTCAATGTCCTGCGACGAGAGGTAGTCATTGATCGGCTTCTGGACATTCTTGATGACGGTTTTCTCAAAGTACCCGCTCTCACTGTTCCGGAGCACAGTCTTGCGCATCTCAAACTTATACCACTGCTCGATATCCTGCCCGCTCAGCACGCTCTCCGGTATGCCGATCGCGGCTGTCACCGCATCAATCTCCTGCTTTGCAGTCCGGTAATTCACTTCATAATAATCTGTCTCGGTAAATGCCTGCGACAGATTCTCCTGCCGGTAGAAGCCGAAATGCAGTGTCATAAGTCCGGTGAGGAGTACGATAGACGCTGCCATGCAGCCTGCCATCGCGAATGACAGTGCATGCCGTATCTGCCGCGGTTTCCTGCGGTGCCCCGCTGCGCGGTATCGCTTGTTGAGAATTCCTGCAATGACGGCAATCAGGATCAGTCCGGTCACTGCCGGACATGCTGTCCGGAGTACACCCTCCGGAAATGGCACAGCCTGCACCTCTGCGGTTTTGCCTGCACCTGCCGTACTGTCAGCCGTCGAGACCTCCTCCAGTGCAAGCACCAGCGGATTATGGGTTTTGCGGAAATGCTCGGCAAGCTCTGCCTCTGCCTGGGCTCTTGACTCCGCCTCCAGGCTCTCCTTTTCCGCAAGCGCCGCCTGCTCCTCCGCGCTCAGCGTGGATTCTGCCGTCTCTCCGGTGCTCTCCGCTGCCGCTGTACTCTGCTTCCCGCTGCCGCTCTGTTCCGCCGCAGCCTTGCTCTCCTTGCCCGCGCCCTGCTGTGCGCTGCTCTCCTTCCCTGCAGCCTGCTGGTTGGCATTCCCGCCGCCTGCCGGCACCAGGTAGCCCTCAGCTACACCATCCGCCACCGAACCGTAAATCTGTGAAAGTGCCTTTGCCTTCTGCGCATCCGTGCAGTCCACGCCGTCGGAATCGAGGTACGCCACCGCCTGATTGATGTACTCCTGCGATGCAACATACGTCTGTCCGTTATATTGAAATGTACCGTTTATGACGGATATAATTTCCGACTCGTTGCCATTGATCATGAAAGGTGCTCCTGAAATTCATAAGACTTACTGGCGCTATAAGGCACAGTTGAACAAACCGGAGGCAAGGTATGCGCCTCCGGTTGAAATTATAATAAAATCATTTAAGTGTAACCTTTACGATTTCCTTCGCACCGTCTGTATATACAGCTGTGATAGTGCCGCTGGTTGGAGCCTTTCCGGTTGCTTTTTCATAAGCTGCTGCCTTATCCTTGGCTGCCTGGATTCCATCATCATAATTGTAATGTGTATCATCAGAGCCAACCAGATAATATTCAATCTTTGATGTATCTGGAATGCTGCTTTCAACTGCTGCTGCCATAGCATCAATTGCATCCGCAGTTTTTATATTTTCTTCCTTGGTTGCATTTACTGTTACGACAACCGTTGATCCGGAAGTTGTCACAGTAGGTGGTGTTGTAACTGTGACATCACCTGTTTTTTCCACTGCAGCTTGAATAGCTGTTACGTTATTCTTTGCAACTTCTGCAACTTCTGCTGCCTGTTTTACCGCTGCTGATGTTGTAGAACTGCCTGAGCCGCCTGAGCTGCTGGAGCTTGATGAATTGCTTACCATTGTGAAGTTCGTAGATGCCTGTGTCTGTACATATCCGTTCACAGTCCAAGCACCGTTCACATTTACTGTGTAGTTGTCAGGAGTTGTTGTATTCTGAAACATCCAGCCCTGTGCATCAAATGCGTAGCATTCTGCAACGCCGTCCTTGTTTCCGTCGATCCATACCCAGTAAGGCATGGTTGTTGTTCCTGCATACCAGGTTGTCTTTGCGGCATCCTTTGCATACCACCATCTGTTGACATTCGCGCCTGTACCGCCCTGCCATGTGCCTGTAAATGCAAATGGTGCTGCGAATGCTGTTGCAGCCATTGCAATCGTCATTGCTGCAGCCACAGCTGTAACCTTAATACTTTTTTTCATCTCTTAACCTCCTGCTTTCCTTTTTGAACTCCTTTATAGCAAATCTCCCCATGAGATATGTTATATATAATTTTCCGGCGTTTATTTCTCTTTTTTATGCTCGCCGTAATAGCTGCTGTAATACTTGCTGCCATACTTCTTGCCGTATCCGTAATAATAGGAATTGTAGTAGCTTCCCTTGTCCATCCGGACCTTGTTCAGTATGACGCCCAGATGGCGAATGCCGGTTTTGTCAATCTGCTGGCTTACTCTTGCAAGGAGCTTCCGGCTGGTGACCTCGCTCTCCACAACGACTGCTATACCGTCTGCATGGCGTGCCAGGACTGCTGCATCAATGACGGTGCCGAGCGGTGCGGAGTCGATGATGATGTAATCAAAGAGCCCGTCCTGCTGGATCATTTCAAAGAGCGCATCGCAGTTTTTATCTTCAAAAAGCTCTGTCGGATTGGGTGTATAGGGACCGGCAAAGATCATGCAGAGATTCGGAATGCTGGTTTCATAGATTCCGTCTGCGATTTCTGCCTGACCGGATAAAATCTCGGACAGTCCGACCACCTTGGCGTGCATGTTGTGCCGCTGCAGGAAGACGGATTTGCGGATATCTGCGTCAATATAAAGTATCTTTTTGCCTGCCTCTGCAAAGGCCAGTGCCAGATCCCAGGAAATGGAACTCTTGCCCTCATCCGGTGCAGTGGAGGTAATCAGAATCGTTTTCAGGGAACTTCCGGAAAAAAGGACGTTGGTACGGAGCGTCTTGATGGCCTCGTTATACTTGTAATCCTTCTCTGCAGGAACAGCGATTTCTATTTTTTTCATATCGCCTTCCTCCCGTCCGGCCGCCTGTGCGATTTACCTTCTGTTTTGGTCTTCTCTTTCAGGTTTTCTTCCTTTGCCTGCTTTCCTTTCTTGTCCTCTCCCTCACGGAGCGGTACAACCGCAAGCACCGGTACATTGAAGTACTTCTCAATGTCATCCTCGGTCTTTACGGTATCATCCTGCACCATCTCAATGACAATGAGTCCCATGACGAGCAGTGCGCCCAGGAATGCTCCGACCATCGTATTGCGCGCGGTATGCGGTCTCGTCTTATAAAGAGGAACCTCACCCTGCTCTACGATCTTTGGAGGATCCTGCTCCATGATCTCGCTGATGTAGTCACTGGCGCTTCTGGCAACCTCATCCGCGATCGTCTTTGCTGTCGTCGGATCTCCATCCTCTACGCTGATATTCAGTATCCGCGTATCCTTGGGATTCTCCACGTTGATCTTATTGCGGAGCTGCACATAGTTGTAATTTAATCCGAGATGATCCACCGTATTCTGCATGACGGTGCGGCTGGTAATCAGCACCTTGTAATCCTGTGTCAGCTGTGTGCCGATCTGCAGGTCTGCAAGCTGGGTGATTGCATTCTCCTTGGTCATGATATAAATCATACTCGTCGAGGTATACACCGGCTTCAGAATCACCTTGCTGATAAACGCACCGATTCCGGCACCGAGCACGGCCACCATGATAATGAGCCAGAGCTTTTTACGGGCAGCAAAAAACAACTCTCTGAGATCAATCTCAATGACATCGTCTGAAGCTGTATTGGCTGTATTGGCAGCATTGACTGCATTTACTGTATTTACTGTATTGAATCTGGCTGCCTGATTTGTTTCCTGCTCACTCTTCACCAGTGTCTGTCTCCTTGATAGAAAATCGTGCAATAATGTACATCTGTCTATAAACTAATTAAATAGTTTGAACAGAATAACTTATTTATAACTCAATATTCCGGCAATGTAAAGAATTTGCAAAGAATCCGTCGACTTAAAATGCAATATCCTGTATTTTCCCCTGCAGGAATGAAATTTCCCGATCGGCTATTTACTTTTTAAATAGCGGAATCCAGTTCTTTCCGGTTTTGTAATTATAGGATTGTTATTTTTAAAAGTCAAGCGTACTATAGGAAACGGAGCGGTTTGCAGAACGGCTGCAGAGGAGCAGAGAGAAAGACATG
>CAZPEW010000132.1:1851-6892 GCA_964585695.1 uncultured Lachnospiraceae bacterium | reverse complement strand
CTTGCATCTTTTGTAATTGTCTGCTTATATTCATATCCATCTGCCGTGTAGATATATGGTGTTTGTAATTCTGCATCCTTGCCTAAGGTAGTTACATTTCCCTCAGTTACCGTATACTCTATCGTTTTTCCATCTTTATCATATTTAGGAAGGGCACTGAATACACAATCCTGAGAAGTTACTTCCGAGCTGAATCCGGACAGTATTTTAGATGTTTTATATTCTTCTGTATTATTTACTTTCCCGGTCAAATCCACTTCCACTGTAGCCTGCACATTTTCCCGTGCTGCGGCAATCCATTTTTTTGTCACTGTCCGTGATGTGGTTCCGGTATGGACATTTGATACTGTCGCATGATTGGCAATATAAAGATCCGGGACTTCTGCTCCGGCAGCTCCGCTGATGCCATACATATCATATGGAACCGCATATTTGGTAATATAGGAATCTGTACCGCCAACCATGGATTCCTTTGCAGTATAAACATACTTTATTCCATTTTCATTATATGCATCCAAAGATGGTCCTGCTGAGGCAGATTCCGTGGAGGAATATATTGTCACTGTATTTTCGACATCTGCTGCCGCCGTTTTAGGAATACTTGCCTGCACCTGAGATCTGTTCTCCCCGTACACCGGGGAAGCCTGTTTATAACTATAAATCGACTTGTATGGATATCTGTATAAAGTCAGCTTTGTATCAGGACGCCCTGAATTTGGTCCGTCGTCCTTCCAGATCTTTGTCATTTCATAATAAGTTTTTCCAGTCAGGCGTTCCTTCAATGTTCCGCCGGAATACAGCGCACTTTCTACCAATGAATAATTTCCGGCATTCGTATATTCAGGAGTATAGTACGATCCATCTACAGCCGGATCGCTTCCGCCTATAACAGCTTTAACAGGCGCATTCTGCACCAAAGAATACACATACGGATAATCATTTTCATCATAACCAAGCGCATTTGGAAGTTTAATGGAATACTGATTTTCCCCCATTGTGTCTATTAAACAATAATTTTCCTGTGCAGAATCCGTTGTCTGCAGAGACATTTCAATTGAAGACTGTTGTCCATTAATCGTAACTGAACGCGTAAGTTTGAAATTTTGTATGTATGCCTTTAATTGTTCTACCGTCGGTCTTGAAGCATAACTATTATTATAATCAAGCCACTGTAATGTTGCTTCAAACGGCACCTTCAGAATATTGACAAGCGTTGCAGGGTCGGTTTCACTGTAAGTAGCTGTGTACGCATCTGGTTTTCTAACCTCCAGCAGGCGGTATTCAATTTCATTGTGCGGTTCGGAAGGCCAGTACTGATAAAGCATCTTTGTAAAATTATAGTCCCAGGCCATATTATTTTTTATAATAGTCTGCTTTCCACTTGATTCAATTTCACTGACTTTGATAAGACTTGTATAACCGAGTGCCCCCATATTTTCAGATGTAAGCTGTTTCCAGTTTCCATCTGAATCTTTAAACGCCAAAACCATAGTCATGTTTACAGTTTGTTTATCATTGGACCCCAAACCATTATCTGCCCATTTTTTATGTAATGATATATTCTTCTCTTCTTTTTGAGAGAACATGCATATGCTTTTGTCAGTAGCCAGCTGCAATGTATCAGCCGGCTGCAGCAGAGCACAGCCTGTCTTTTCCCTGTTTACCTGCAGATAAAGTGACGGATCTTCAGATGAAACTGTAAATTCCTGAATACCGGCCGGAATTGAAAACTCTGCTGTTCTGTCCGCTCCTTCCGCGCCCGTTGCCGAAACCTCTTTTGTCATATCTTCTGATAAGTTATCTATATAGGACACCGTTGCTTTGTAATACTTTCCAGATAAGTCCTTACTGATCCCGCTCAGATTATATATTACTTCTTCGTTCTCACCATAATTTCTCGCATCCTGAATTACTGAATAAGTACAGATCTCTCCTGTTTCTGCTGCATCACCCAGTATGACAATCATGTACGTTGAAAAATGATCCGCTTTAACTTCGGCGCTCTCTGCATTATCTGTAAGTTCCGTATCAAGCTCTGTTGCAGACTCAAGGTCAACTTTTTCTGTAAAGCTGCGGGTATCCTGATCCTCTGCCGTTTTTTCTGCATCACCAAAGCCAAGTGTTTCTCTGATACTCTCAATAAACTCCCCGATCTTTTCCAGGAGACTTTCAGGCTGCGTTTCGCCGGCGAGATCCGATGCCGTCGCGGGATTTCTGTCATCAAAATGATAGATGCTGACATTTTGGTCCTCTGATTCTGCCGCTTCTCTGATTTTTTCCGCTGTGAATTTTACCCGGACTTCTCCCTTTTCTGTATCCGGCTGAAGCTCATTTCCTTCACGGTCAAGGATCTTTATATCAAAGGACTGTGTATCGGTAATCTCGGGTACGGCATCCTCTTCCTCTGCTTTCTCTGTCAGCTTATCCGAAATTGCGTTCTTTACCTTTGCTTCATCCGTGCTCTCTATTTTTGCCGCTGACAATACAGCACCCTTCGGGAAAACACCTTCTTCTGCAGTCACTGTGATCCTGACACCATCAATTTCTGCCGTCTGGAAAAAGGCTCCCTTGCCCAATACTTCCACTGTAACAGCCGGCAGGTCCGTATCCGCCGCAAGCACATAGTCCTCACTGCTTAACTCTGCGCGGAAAGTATAGACACCCGCTGTTTCCGGATCATATTCAGCAGCCTGACTGAAGCTTTCATCAACCGTCCACTTTACATGCAGCTTTACACGCTGGATCTCATCCGCAAGATCCGAATCCGTTGCACGGAGAAGTTTATCATAATAATCAAATCCGCCGGCCTCTGTTCCCGCGATCTGTTCCTGCAGACTTTCCTCCGCTGCGAGTCTGTCTGCTATCTCACTGATTGTTGCAAGCACCTCATCCGGAGCTGCTGCGGTTTTATTTTTACTGACAATGGCATCCAGTGTGTGCGGAAGCGTAAGCTGTGTTTCCCTGGTACCGTATTTCACCTGCTGTGTTCCGATTTCCTCCGGCAATACCGCGAATGCTGCAACCGCATACTTCTTTTCTTCAGCCGGAACTGCTGCCGCTGCTGTTTCTGCAGCAGTAATTTTTGTTTCCGCAGATGCATCTGCAGATACCTCTGCTGCAGCAGAGAGTGCTGCGGATACAGGTGCAGTCGTCTCTTCTGTCTGATCTCCGCTGACGTCTACACGCTCCTCAACATCTGCTTCCGGCGCAGCAGTACTCTCCTGCAGTGAATCCTCAGCAGAAGAAGATGCGGCAGTATCCGTATTCTCATTGTCTGTCTTGTTATTTCCCGTCTCGTCCGGGGATTCATCTGCACCTGAGGACTTGCTCTCGGGAGAACCAAAGCCCTGCTCTCCGCCCGACGGCTCTGTTGCGGTTTCTGTCTCATTTTCGGATTCCTGCGTCGTATTTGTCTCACTTACGTTTTGAGAAGAATCCAGAAATGTCACCGCAGCAGTTTCTGCCGCATCTGCATAGGTGTTCATCCCCGTACTAAGGAGCATTAATCCGCTCATTGCCAGTGCCAGTAACCTTCTGTTCAATGTTTTCATACTTTTTTCCCCGTGACGATTCTGTCTTAAATTATGCTGTATAATATTCACCCTGCTCTGTATTTATATCCGTTTCCGCAGAAATCCCGTCTGATGGCATCCAGTCCTCTGTCAGATGAAACAAAATCATAAAATAAATATGCAGGTTGAATTTACAAATATGTTTGTTCCCAACTATATATCTAATTGATATGCAATTCCAGTAATTTACTGAAAAATATTTCAATAAATTGTATTTTGTTATATTTTGGCAGAAAAAAAGCAAAAACCGGACCGAAACTCCGCAAAAGATGTTTCGATCCGGTTTCTGCCGGCATTTATAATTTCATGTGCATACAAATGGAACTATTTGTATATATATTCAATAAATGCTGCCATGCCCTTACAGTACATACTCCATTTCATGCCAGGCTTCCCCGCCCCATTCGGATTTGGATGCACCCAGGTCAGAAAAGCCGCAGCCGGAATAAAATGGTACAAGCGGATCCAGGCAGGTCAGGAGAAGCTTCTCTCTGCCGCGTTCTGTTTCCCGGTCAATACAGGTGTCTATGAGCACGCCGGCAAGGCCGTTATGCCGATACTCCGGGCGTACTGCAAGCCCCAGCAGGAGTACGTTCTTTCCGTCCGGATTGTGGAGCCCCGCATCGGTGAAAAATGCATCACGGAAGCAGTCTTCATCTGTCGCAAGGCCATCCAGATAACCTGCGATCTTGTGATTCACCCGGTCCCAGGCAATGAGGAAGGTCTCCGGTGCATTCGCGATCCTCTGTACCATACGCGCATATGTGCAGGCCTCCGCCGGCGTAAAACAGATCCGCTCGATGGCAGCGGCTTCCTCAGCATCTTCCGGTTTTGCATCTCTGAATTCAAATCTCCGTACATCAATCATGACTTGTTCCTTTCCGAAATACACGCTGCTGTCAAACCATTCTCCGGGTCTGCAGCCTGCCGGCTGCCGCCTTTAAGCGCTCGAGGAGCGCTGCGTCGTGGTCTTCTGTCTTTTCATATCTGGCAATCACCGCCTGCAGCTGGTTCCGCACATTGCCGTAGACGGAAGCATTCGGGGCCTTTTCCATAGCCTCCAGGAGCGCCTGCAGATACGAATCGTCCTGCTGCTGCAGACAGATCTGGACAAACGCGCGGATAGCATTGCTTCCCTTCATCGAGGAGAGCGCCGTCACAAGCACGAGCGCTGAGATAAACACAATCGCACAAGGCAGGAAAATCAGCCTGCCGGGGAGCACAAACAAAAGAATCAGACCCGCTGCGCCGCAGATGCCGCTGATTTTTGTCGTCCGTCTTGCATTTTTCTGATAAACCTCGTAAATATTTTTTTCCATGATCCGCCTCTCTTCTGCAATGAGCTGTGGCTATCATAGCATAAAAAGCGCCGCCTGCGCCAACATTCCGCACGCACGGACTTACATTACGGCTCTCTATCGGTTTATAAGGTACCGGTACAGTGTGCTGTACAGATTCTGCATATCAAC
>CAZPEW010000132.1:0-1841 GCA_964585695.1 uncultured Lachnospiraceae bacterium | reverse complement strand
TTTATAGACGCAGTCATTCATACCGGCATTTTTGCAGTCTACACGGTCATCTGAGAATATATCTGCAGTCATGGCAATAATGGGGATTCCTGCGGCATCAGGGCGTTTCTTTGCCCGGATAGCCACCGTAGCCTCATGTCCGTCCATGACCGGCATTCTGATGTCCATCAGAATAGCATCATAATACCCCGGATGAGATGCCTCAAAGTGCGCAACTGCCTGCCGGCCGTCACTCACCTCCTCACAGACCACATTCATCCTCTCCAGCATTTCTTTTGCAATCACAGAATTGATTTTCTGATCCTCACAGATCAGCACACGCTTGCCGGAAAGCACACGCCGCATTTCCTGCTCATCCGGTTCCGGCAAAGCCAGGGCTGTTTCAGCAAGTGCATAATCAATGATCACCTTAAAAGTTGTTCCGCCATTGACAATGCTCTTGCATTCGATCCTTCCGTTCATGGCATCAATAAATTTTTTGGCAATGTACAGGCCAAGTCCGGTACCGTTCGGTGACGTACGGGCAATAATGCTGTCCTGCTCAAATGGCAGATACATCCGTTTCTGGAACTCTGCACTCATGCCGCAGCCTGTATCTGCAATGGTATATTCATGCTCTATACGGTGATCCGGTAAAAGGCGGACCTCTACATTGAATTCTACCTTGCCGCTCTCAGCTGTGAACTTTATTGCATTTGAGACAATGTTCACAAGTATCTGCATAATGTGATTTTCATCTGCAAGAATCTGCCGGTCCGCCGCGCCCTTTATGGAGCTTGTCAGCATGATACCCTTGCGGTCTGCGCTGTTCTGCAGGATAGGGATAATACGGTTCAGGAATACTTTTTCATTAACCGGTGCTGTTTTTACCTCAAGCTTGCCCATACTGATACGGCTGGATTCCAGAATGTCATTGATAATGCCCTGCAGGTAGGAGCCATCCTCCTGGATTGTACGGATCTCGCTCTCGTATTCCGGCGGCATATTATCCCTTGCAAGCATCAGCTGCGTGATACCGATAATACCATTCAGCGGAGTACGCATATCATGACTCATACGTGAAAGAAAGCTGTCTTTTTCTCTGTTGGCATCCTGCGCCTTTTTAAGCGCCAGTTCCATATTGCCCAGATCCCGTGAACCTGCGCTCTGGAGTGTAGTATCGACAAAGGTAATAACAAGCCCCAGAATTTTGTTATCTTCCGTACGGTAAGGCGCAATACGCATAAAGTAACTTTTTCCGGAAGCCGAGATCACATCGGTCTCTACCGGAGTCAGCTGTGCAGCAACCTGACGGCAGACATCTGCCAGATTGACATTAATAAAATTATAGGTGATAAACTGCAGCGAACGGCCCACATCCTGATCCATGATATTGAATTCCTTGGAGACATAATTTGTAAAGCGGCGGATCTGCAGCTTGTCATCAAGGAAAATAACACCTACCAGCGTTGAGGAAAGGAAATTAGAAATATCATTATTGAGACTTGTTACCTCATTCAACTTTTCCTGGTATTCAGCATTTACCGTGTAGAGTTCCTCATTTACAGACTGAAGCTCCTCATTGGAGCTCTGCAGCTCTTCATTGGCAGTAAGCAGCTCTTCATTGGTGGCCTGCAGTTCCTCATTCACCGTCTCCAGCTCACTCACTGTACTTTTCAGATCACTCTGTGCCTTGGCCAGCTCCTTCTCCAGATCGCTGATGCGCTGTGCTGCAGCAGTATTGATATTATAGGAAACGGCATCTCTGGGAGCCAGAACAGATCCCTCTTCTACAAATACAATAGCTAAAAAGCCTGTATTTTCACTGAACCGGCTGCTCACCGGCATAACAGTAACCGCAA
>CAZPEW010000131.1:0-6896 GCA_964585695.1 uncultured Lachnospiraceae bacterium | reverse complement strand
AGCAAGTTACAGACGGAAAATAGGATTTTCCCAGTTTTATCGGACAGCAATAAATCGCAACGCGAATACTATCTTTTCGCAAGACCGTAATGGGGCTGTGTGTAACGTATTGATAATTAGCGTCTTGTGTGATTTGGTGTTTAGGGTGGAAAATCGTGGGGATAATCGCTTCTGATTGAAATAAAATGTTGTACTTTATGGTATGGAAATTGACTATCTCAAAGCATTGGCAAGCGTGGTATTACCAGCGTAAATTCTTGATTACTTTACAGTGGTTGGTTTGACACAAACAGATACCGAGATACATATCAACTTGAGTTCGGGATAAGTTCTCCTTGTATTCTGTTCTTGAAGTAATGGCACAAGTCCTTTATCCCTGTGAATTGGCAGGGATGGCATTTTTCCCATACAAGTCTGCTTAGGCTATTTTAGAAAATGGTCAACTGATCTTCTCTGTCATCAATACAGAAGTCTATATTGATAGAGGGCTTCTTGTCGAAGAAACCATAAGCCGCAATGGCCGCGAGTGCGTTCATTGCGAAGTTGAACACGCTGCGTTGTCGGTAGTAATGCTTGAAATTGCGGAACGAGCCAAAGTGAAAGCAGATGAGTATCGTCATGATTTCCGAACGGCTCATACGCCATGCCCGATTGCGCCGACGCGCATCCTTGGGGTACTCAAGCCCCATTTTTGCTACTTCATTGTCGAATTCTTTGCAAAAATCATCTGCTATACAGAAAATTTCAGGAGTTTCCTTGAGCTTGCGAAAAACTTTGTCTTTGGTAATCATTGTCTGTTATTTTTGTAACTATTTGATTTATAACTATAAAGATACAAAATAATGGCAAGATTACCAACTTTTATTGCAACTTTCTTATCCCGAACTCAGGTTGCTAAGCAAAAGCGTGAGTTAGAGGAAAGCAAGAAACAAGTGGAGAAGCTGACAAAGGAACACGAGCAGAAAGTCCTTGCTTGCGAAAAGTTGAATAGGGAAATCCATGAAAAGAAGGAGAAAGCCAATCGGGAAAATGGTAGTGCCATCCTCTTTGGCTTGGCCAACCTTGCAGGAAAGGGCAAGTATGCCCAGCTGAAATCAGAGAACATCGCTATAAAGCAACAGGTGGCATTGCTACCCGAGAAGATAGCGCAGGGAGTTGTAGAGCGGAAGGCTGAACTTGAAAAGGCCTATGAAAGGGAAAGGTTGATTGCGGAGCTTCGCTTGGAAGAATACAATAAGCTCACGCAAAATTATAATCGGTTATTGAAGAAGTCGCAAAGCGATAAGAAATCGTATGAGACAGCTCTTTCACAGAAGAATTGCATCATAACCAACCTTATATACGCTTTTCAGAAGGCAATAGAGTTGTTGGACACTGTATGCCGCAAAGCTTTGAAAGCCGTCATCGACTTTTCCAAAAAGCCAATTGCCAGACGGTTTACATTTGAGCAGGCCTGCGCCGTCAATGAGTTTCTTGATACAAATACAGACAGGCAACATGCTACCTACACCTTGTCTGTTTTGTCCCGTCCCTTTCTCACAGAAAAAGAACATGCCAAAGGGGGACTGGAGATGCAGAATGTAGTCAACAACTTTTCAGAGTATGAAAGGGTTGAAAAGAAAAAGCAAAGAAGGAACATCCGACTATCACATGGAATGAAAACATGAAAAGAAAAAGTATCTTCGTTTAGTCGTGAAAAAAAATGCTATTAGGTCGTCTGCCACTTCTAATACTTTAATGCTTCAATATACTTCTGGGAGATGTATTATATCTGAATTTGACTCCCAGCACCGCACAAGCTACGACTACATTGGTGTTAGCATCATACAACTCATTGACGACAGCCAATAATACCTCTTCGAGATTGTTAATATGGAAGAGGTCTCCCGTCGTCAAGAAAAATCTCTGGAGTAACCATCGTTGGAATCGAAGGTGAGCATTCGCTCCGCCTTCGTTTTTATCTTTCCAATCATGTTCGTGTCCTTTCTAAAATTATGAATAACTGTTTAAATTTTACCACCGGGCGACCAAGATAGGTGGAAGTGTTGTAGCCGCTGGCTTTTGCCCATTCAGCCACAGCGTTTCGAGATTCATCCGGATAATAGACTGTCAGAATCTTCTTGTTGATTTGCTCTTGCCAACTCACAGGCATCTTCATATCATCCAGTACAGGGATTCTGGAGATGCCGAGGGCTATGGCCACTACGCTGGTGCAGAAGTCACCCTTCTCGGTTGTCGGCTCTGCATTCAGGTCTCTTCTTACGCCTTCCACAAGATTCTTCATGCCGATAATGTCCTCTATGAGTCCTAACTCTGCAATGAAGTTAATTTCCGCATCTGCAAGCTCATGGAACATATCGCCATCCTCCCGTCCCATCTGTTTGAGGCCGAAGTGTGTCTGAAATCTGATGGACTCAACAGCACTCTTCTTGGCAAGTTCATTCTTGCGGTTCTGATTTCTTTTCTTTACCATCACTTATCTTGTTTTATAATTGCTGATACAAAATTATCGTCTGGGTGTGCAAAAACACTGCACAGACGTAAAAAACCATTCGTTTTATAAAATTTTTAAGAGGTGTGCAGTGATATTGCAGACGGAATGATTATCTTTGCCCTATAGCTCACGAACTAAGTTTCACGGCGCATCATACTATATAATACGAATAAGGAATTAAACTAAGATGATCAGCAAGACATTCAATCGGTATATCTGGCTTCTTAACACGTTGCTGTAACATCGACGACTTACCTTTGAAGAGATAAGCTATCGGTGGAGGGACAGCTATCTTGGTGATGGGAAGCCCCTTGCACTACGTACATTCCATGCACACAGGGAAGCTATAGCGGAACTGTTTGGGGTTGAGGTGAAATGCGACAATGCCACATACGAATATTACATCTCATCGCCGGATGAGTTGCGAAGCGACAGAACTCGCCAGTGGCTACTTAATTCCTTCACCATATCCAATATGATTGAGGCCGGCCGTAATATGAAGGATAGAATTCTGTTTGAGGACATCCCTTATGGAACGGAATACCTCCAGACGGTCATTGATGCCATGCAGAGGGGAAAGGAACTGCAGATAGTCTATCAGCCTTTCGACGGGCAGCCTGCAACCTACCGCCTTCAACCATACGCCATGAAGGTCTATAACCAAAGGTGGTATGTTGTCGGCTATCTGAACGAACCCGGAGGCATCCGTAACATCGCTCTTGACCGAACGATTGACATGGAACTGGAGGAAGAGTCCTTTGTGGTGCCAAAAGATTTTGATGCAGAGGAATACTATGCTCATACAGTTGGCATCTTTGTGAATGAAGACCTGAAACCTCAGAAAGTGATTCTGCGTGCATACGAAGTGCATGCTGCATATATGCGCTCGCTTCCCCTTCATTCCTCGCAAGAGGAGATCAAGACCAGCGATGGGGAATATAGCGACTTCCAGTATTGGCTTTGTCTTACGCCAGAATTGACCACCAAGATATTGTCAATGGGCGTAAAGGTGGAGGTGCTCGAACCTCAAGATTTGAGGGGTGAGATAAAAAGAAAATTAGAAGAATGTTTAACAAGATATAGATAATAGAACATGGAAATTTTTGGTTATTCAGAACGGGGAGCGATGAACGCACTGTTCTATGGTATTGCTTTGAACAAGGACGAGAAGGCTTTGAATGAGTTTCTACACATGGCAGGCGAGACAGAAACATTTCAAGATTTCAAACTGTATTCCGAATTCTCTTTGTCAGACTTCGGATCCCCTGATTTTGTCATCACTGCCGAGAATCCAGCAGACGGTAAGAAAATTGTCTTTTTCATTGAGGCTAAGGCAAGTGCGCGGGGGTATTATGATTTGGGAAAACAAGAAGAACACCACAAAGCATACATCGATGGCAACAAGAAATTTGAAAAAGGTCATTCCTCAAACTTGTTCTTCCAACTCAAAGAAAAGTTTCTGCTGTTGAATTCTGGTTCGAACAAAACGATTATTGACCGTACAAGAAAACTTGGGGAGAATGAGATTGTAAAGAAGTTCTACAAAGACATAAAGGATGCACAGGATAGCAGGTACATTGCTATTATTCCAGAGCAAAAGGATGACTGTGCTATTATTCAAAAGAAAGGACATGAAAAGATTGTACCCGTAGGCTTCAGTAACGATGGAGTTAGTTTCCATTTTGATATACACCTTGTATATTGGGAAGACATTGCCAAAGAGCCTTCTTTGGGAAACTATGTTTCATCCACACTCACATACAATAAGGATAAGGACGAGAAATCACAGATCCTCAACAATCAAAAGAGATAATTGTGAACATCAAGGTACACAGAGGTATTCATCAGATTGGCGGTTGCATCACTGAAATATGGACAGATACATCCAGGGTGTTTATCGACTTTGGACAGAACCTTCCGGGCAATGGTGAGCCAACGACTCCTGATCAAGACAACAGTATGGTCAATGGTATTATCTATCAGAACATGAAAGAACATCAGGCTGTGTTCTATACCCATGCCCATGAAGACCATGTGGGGTTGTTCTGGTATATTCCCATTGACCAGTATATTGGAGAAGGAAGCAAAGAACTGCTGCTGATAAAGTATAGAATCCTCGCAGAGGCTTTCATAAAAGAGAAAGAACAGTACAGCCAACAGCCGAAACACGATTTTCACAAGGAAATCATGCTTGAGATGAAATGCGCCAACGCAATTGCTCACGTGAATGAAGTGGAAGAGTTTAAAACATGGGCACGGACAGAAACCAAGGAGGCTCCCACATCCATAACCATAGGCGATATAAAGGTTACTCCGTTCTTCAATTGCCATAGCATTTACGACTCCCACATGTTTCTTATAGAGGCTGATGGCAAACGCATCTGGCACACTGGAGACTATCGCGAGCACGGTTATCTGGGCAAAGGGCTTTTTCCAACACTGAAGAAATATGCCACAAATATCGACGTGCTTATTACCGAAGGCACGATGCTGAAGTGTGAGGACAGGTGTATTCATGAGCGCGAGGTATCGAGGAAGATGGCAAGCGTGATGCAGGCATTCAAATATGTCTTCGTCCTTGCCTCGGCTACAGATATAGAACGGTTGGCTGCTATAAAAGAAGCTGCGAAAAGCGCAGAGAAGCCTTTGTGCATCTGGTCTTTGTTCATGAAAAGAACGATGCAGCTCTTTACAGAAATGGAATCTAAACGCTCGCGGGGCTTGTTCTGCTTTAACCCTTTATTCTATAGCGAAAGGCTTAACAGCAAACTGAAGCGCAGGGGCTTTGCCATGATTGTCGGGACAGCACAAATGGATAGAGTTAAGGGGCTTATTGACAAACTTCCGCAGGAGGAAACCTTGTTGATATACTCGTCATGGGATGGCTACTACAAGATGCCAGAACAGGTGGAAGCCAATCCAAAATACAAGGAGTTCCGTGAGTTTTTCCGCAATGTTGTGGACATTCACACCTCTGGCCATGCAGACAGATACACCATCAAGAAAGTAATAGATACCGTAAAACCAAAGGAAGTTATCTGCATCCATAAGGAGGTGGATGCAGAATTGTAAACCATAAACAGCCATGAGTGTACAAACCGTTTTGCGAAAGAATATCCTCAACTATATCTCAAACAGCCCCCTTGCATGGGAATATCCTCCTGCTTATTTCGAAGATATGATGGAGAAGGATTTGCTTCGTCTGGTGGATGGAACCATTGACAATCGGGAATCCAGAGCAGAGGAACACTCGTATGAGATAATAGAGGTAGATTCCTTCCTGTCGGCTAAGCAATACGAACACTATGCTCCGACATGGTGTATTTTCCAGTCGGAAGAAATATTCTTTGAGGAAACACATCAAGGCAGTTGTCACTTTGTTTTTTGCAAGCGTAACGATGCAGACAACTACGACAGAATCGCCTTTGGCCCAGATTATCCATTCGACAACTACGGCATGTCGTTCATGGCAATACTTTTGACAAGTGGAAATCGACTTGTTTCTGTAACGTCAAGAAGGAATTGGGATGAAGATGATGACTATTATCTTAGTAGCGAACAGTTGGAAAATGCTTTAGGTAAAGACCTGTTTAACGTTACGATAAATATCAAGCCCCTAACAATCCTTCAAATCTCAGATACCCACAATCGGCATCAGCAACTGTCAAACCTGCCATCTGCTGATGTCATCGTGCATTGTGGCGACTTTACGGATATGGGTACTGAAGAGGAGGTCCTTGACTTTTTGAAGTGGTTTATAGAACTTCCATACCCTCATAAAATTTTTGTTATTGGAAATCATGACCTATGCCTATGGGAGGCGGAGGATATTGAAGACCTGCCAGACAATGTTCACTTTCTCCAGGACAAGGGTTGTGAAATTGAAGGCGTCAGATTCTTTGGATTAGCCTACAATCATCCTGAAAGCCTGATACCTTATAATGTGGATGTACTCGTTACCCATGAACCGCCAGCGATGATACTCGACGAAGGCAACAACACTCACTGGGGCAATGCGCTTCTCCGCAACAGAGTGTTGAAAATCAGGCCTCGCTATCATCTGTTTGGTCATGCGCATGCAAACTATGGCACGGAAAATCGGGATGGAATCATTTTCTCAAATGGCTCATCTCTCGATAACTCATATACAGCAGTTCGTAAACCCAAGTTGTTTAGGTGCAAATAATGCGAGCGTTATTTTGTTGTAATAATGGAAAATCTTCGTTATGGGATCTCTATCATTCATATACCATTTCACAAAATTTCAAAAGGTTACCGATGAAAAGTTTCCCTTCAAAAAGTTCACCAAAAGTTCACTTATGAACAAATAAAAGGAGTTACAAAGATGTAACTCCTTGATTTTCAATGTGGACCAGCTAGGGCTTGAACCTAGGACCTCCAG
>CAZPEW010000130.1:0-6941 GCA_964585695.1 uncultured Lachnospiraceae bacterium | reverse complement strand
AGCACGCGGCTGTTAACCGCGGTGTCGTTGGTTCGAGTCCAACTGGGGGAGCTGTTATAAATCCTTAAATGAATGCCGAACGCAATTGCGCGAGGCTATTTGTTTATAAATGGCGAAGTAGCCAAGTGGTAAGGCGTGGGTCTGCAACACCCTGATCACCGGTCCGATCCCGGTCTTCGCCTCTTATTTTTTAAAGAATGGAAGATTTACTCCTTTCTGTTATAAATACATATATGGCGCCATGGTCAAGCGGTTAAGACACCACCCTTTCACGGTGGTATCAGCAGTTCGAATCTGCTTGGCGTCACTAAAGGGGAAGCGTAAAGCTTCCTTTTTTGTTGCACTGAAAAATAATTTCCGGGCATGAGTCCTGCCTGTAGCTGAATCTTCTTATATTATATGGAAAACATACAAGCAGTTGTATAGTACGTATAATGATAATATCCGTATGCTGATATTATCATTATACGTACTATCACACCTTTTCTGCAGATCTGTTATGCTGATTTCAGATCAAGAAAAAGGAGGTGTGTTATTTTACTGAGTGCCTGCAAGGCTCCTGTAAGAACTGTCAACATTTCTGTAAAAGCGGAAATCAGTCAGAACTATCTTAAGAATCCAACAGGATCTGCTGCTGCAGTGAAATAAAACCGCTATGTATGAAATTTCCGAAGACAAGAAAAAGCTGTTTCTTGCAGGGATACGCAGATTCAAGGAAAAAGGAGTTGCTATCCTTTTCAACGGGACAGAAAGTACGGAAGATCAATGGTATGACCTTTTCCGCGTATCGGAACAGGGTGGGTTTTACCGCTGCGGACACAGCGCGGATGCAGGCGGCTGTCTCAGAGAAATACGATTTGACTGGATTGAACCGGTGAAGGCTGGGAACCTCTGCCTGTCCAGTACAGAGAGCAGAAATATGGCAGTTGAGAACGATGGAACCATGTTGTCTGTTTCATAGGGATTAAAACAAAAAGAAGTAAAAAGTAAACAGCAGATAAAACATTCGCTTATGCTGCTGTTGAAAAGCACATTGACTGTCACAGATTGACATTGACCATATGTGACGAATCGGTATCATTGCGTTAAGTGTACTGGGAAAGGCCCGTGACAGGGTCTTTTCTTGTACTTCATATATTTTTCTGCTATTATTACTCCGTGCGCAAAAAATCAGAAACATGGAACAGCGCATAAAAACAGTGAGGTAAGCAACAATGACAGTAAAGGATGCTGTATTAAAGCTTTTTCTGGAAAAAAAGGGACAGTATATTTCCGGAGAGGAAATAGCTGAGAAACTGCAGTGTACAAGGACAGCCGTCTGGAAGGCTGTCAATCTTCTTAAGGAAGACGGATATGAAATAGATGCAGTCAAAAACCGTGGATATGCATTGTCAGAAAAGTCGGATGTATTGTCAGGTGATGCAATCAGCAGATATCTGGAGACACAGGATCCGGATCAGAAATACAAGGTCCTGGTTTTCCAGGAGCTGACGTCGACCAATGATGTGCTCAAAAAACTGGCAATTGATGAGAAGGCACCGGCAGGTACGGTTGTGGTATCGGATTATCAGACTGGCGGAAAGGGAAGGCTCGGCAGGAGTTTTTATTCGCCTAAGGGTTCCGGTCTGTATTTAAGCATGCTGCTGCGCCCGACGGGTTCTGTAAGCGACAATCTGATTCTGACTGCACAGGCTGCAGCGGCTGTATACAGGGCAGTTAAGGACGTAACGGGAATCCGGCTCGGCATCAAGTGGGTAAATGATCTGTATTACCAAAACCGTAAGGTGACCGGTATTCTGTCAGAGGGGCAGACCAGCATGGAGTCCGGACGGTTTGAATATGTGATTGTCGGAATCGGGATTAATCTTTACGAGCCGGAGGATGGTTTTCCGGAGGAGATCCGGGACCGGGCTGGATCGATTCTGGGCAAGAAGACATCTGAAAATCAGGTCGACAGGAACAGGATTGCCGCAGCTGTGATCAGAGAATTTTACCAGCTTGCATCAGGAAAAACGCTTGCGCCGGAATATATTGAAGAAAATATAGTCCCGGGAAACGAGATTTTTGTCATTAACGGGGACAAACGGCGGAAGGCCAGGGCACTGCGGATTCTGCCGGACGGATGTCTGGAAATTGAAGAGGAGGATCACTCGGTGACGGCGCTGGTGTACGGAGAGGTGTCTGTCCGTCTGGTGGTGGACGGCAGGATGCTGGAGCGGTAGACGCAGAATCATTCGGAGAGGATTTCTGTACAGAACAGGAAAGGAAAGTAAAAATACAAGAGATATGAGCAGTTATTATGACAGAAAGAGAAGTTCTAAACGAAAGAAAAAAGAGGAAGCGACACTGGTAGGGGATCTTTTTAGAATTTTATTCGCGGTATCCATGCTGGTAGTGGCAATTCTGGTGGCATTTCTGGTGTTTAAAAATGTAAATGGATTTAAGCTGCCGGATCTTAAGGTGACAACAGCTGCGGAAACTACGGAGCAGGCAGTCACTTCCTTAGCGGCAGAAACAGAAAAGGCAAGGGAGACGGCAAAGGCGGAAACCGCAGCAAAAACGACTGCGGCAGAGTCCGGGAGTGAGACGCTGGATCCGGAGGAACAGAAAGTACAGGATGCCATTGAATCTGCAGAAGCAGCGGTGGAGGAGTCATTAAAGGCAGCGGAAACCGCAGCATCCGGTGAGGCAGATGAGTCTGATTATAATGACAGAACGGGCCAGGGAGAGAAGGCAGTCAGCAGTGCTGCTGTGCAGGAACGGGAAAAGGGAACGGTCGGAAACGGACCGGTGAGCAGTGAGACCGGTACAGTGAGTGCAGATGGGCCGGATGCAGACGGTGTGATCAGTGATAATGGACCGTCTGCAGGCTGAAAGACTGTACGCGTCAGAAAGCAAGGATAAAGGATAAATATGATTTATTATCTGATGGGGAAATCTGCCAGCGGCAAGGACACTGTTTATAAAAAGCTCCGTCTTATGCGGCCGCAGTGGCGGGAAGTCGTATTGTATACAACCCGTCCGATCCGGGATGGCGAGAGAGACGGTGTAGAGTATCACTTTGTTACCGGGGCAGTCCTGGAGAAGCTTGCAGAACAGGGACGGATTATTGAGAGCAGGACGTATCATACGGTTTACGGACCCTGGACTTATGCAACGGTGGATGACGGGCAGTTTCTGGGGCTGGACAGTACCGGTTACCTGATGATCGGTACGCTGGAAAGCTATCGGAAAATCAGAGATTATTTCGGAGAGAAGAATCTGATGCCGCTGTACATAGAGGTCCCGAATGAAATCCGCATGACGCGGGCGCTTGCCCGGGAGCAGGCACAGAAAATACCGAAGCTTGCTGAGATGCACCGGCGTTTTGAAGCGGATGAGCTGGATTTCTCAGAGGAAAAACTGCAGGAAGCCGGGATTGTAAAACGGTACCGGAATCTGGAAATAGAAAGCTGTGTAAATGAAATCATTAAAGATACCGGACAATCAAATATATAATGCCTATCTCCTGACAGGTGAGGACAGTGCGGTGCTGGAAAAAGCAGCGCTGGATTTTGCTGCGGATCTCCTCCGGCGGGATCCGCTTCTGGACCGCGCCAGGTCGGGAAGTACGGAGCCGGTCTGGAAAAACAGAGGTTTTGCTTCGGTGGAAGAATGGTATGCGAGTGTGGAAAAACGTGTCCGCGAGGAGGAGCATCCGGACCTTATTCTGATAAGACCGGACAAACCTGAGGATAATCCGCGGCTTGTCAGTGTGGATAACATCCGGGATCATATCAATGATACGGTAGATATCCGGCCGTATGAGGCAGAGTACAAGATTTATCTTGTGTTTTCCGCGGAAAAAATGAATGCGCAGGCACAGAATGCGCTTCTTAAAACACTGGAGGAACCGCCGGAATATGTGGTGATCCTTCTGCTTGCTGCGAATGCAGACGCTTTTCTGCCTACCATTCTGAGCCGTGTAATTGAGATCAAGGCAGGAGAAAGAGATGCCGCAGAGACGTTTAAGGATATGCTTGCGGAGGAATGGGCACAGACAACGCTGGAATTTCTGTCGGAGATACAGTTCAGAACCGGTGCGGATATTCTTGCCTATATCAAAAAAATAAACGATGCGAATGTGGCAACGGAGCGGCTTTTCTCTTTTATTGATATTCTTTTAAGAGATGTGTTATGCTATAAGAGCATTGCGGATCAGGAGCTTTTGTACGGAAAAGAGACAGTGGATACCGTTGCAAAGCTGGCGCGGGTGCTGAGTTATGAGAAGCTCGGTGAGGCAGCAGAGGAAATGAACCGGGCAGTCCGGGGGCTGCGGGTGAATGTCAACCGGGATCTGCAGCTGGAGAACCTTTTTTTAAGACTGCGTGAAAAGTAAGGTCTGCCGCAGCTTATGCGGCCAATCCGGCCAGCAGGGAACAGATCAGAATCTTGACAGAAAGAAAATAAGTGAGGAATATATGACGACAGTAATCGGAGTCCGTTTCAGAACGGCGGGGAAGATTTATTATTTTGCACCGGGAGAGAATGCCTTCAACCGGGGAGACCATGTAATTGTGGAAACAGCACGCGGTATTGAATACGGATTTGTGGTAATGGGAAACCGGGATACAGAGGATGAAAAGATTGTTCAGCCGCTGAAGCCGGTTATCCGTGCTGCTACGGAAGAAGATGACAAAAGACAGGCTGAAAACCAGCAGAAGGAAAAAGAGGCATTCGCAATCTGCGAGGATAAGGTCAGGGAACACAAGCTGGAAATGAAGCTGATCGATGTGGAATATACCTTTGACAGAAGCAAGGTGCTGTTTTACTTTACAGCAGACGGCCGCGTGGATTTCCGTGCTCTGGTAAAAGATCTGGCTGCGATTTTCCGTACCAGAATAGAGTTAAGACAGGTTGGCGTGCGTGACGAGACAAAAATCCTTGGCGGGTTTGGTCCGTGCGGACGGACGCTCTGCTGTCACAGCTATCTTTCCGAGTTTGCACCGGTTTCCATCCGGATGGCAAAGGAACAGGGGCTTTCGCTGAATCCTGCGAATATTTCCGGGGTCTGCGGAAGGCTGATGTGCTGTCTTAAGAATGAGGAAGAGGTATATGAGTTCCTGAATTCCAAGCTTCCATCTATCGGAGATCAGGTTACTACGCCGGATAATCTGCACGGGGAGGTAAGCTCTGTTTCTGTCTTAAATCAGATGGTCAAGGTTATTGTAAATCTGGAAAAAGAAGATGAAAAGGAAATGCGTGAATATAAGGTTTCTGAGCTGCGGTTCAAACCGAAAAAGAAAAAGATGAGATCGGAAAAACCGGATAAAGAGCTGGAAGAAGCAGAAAAGCTGGAGAAACTGGAGAGATCCGAAGGCAAATCCAAGCTGGAAGACTGAAAACAGGACGGGATGCAATGACAGAACGAATTGATGATCTGCAGTGCAATGGCTATCGCATCATCCAGGAGGAAAAGGGGTTCTGTTTCGGAATGGATGCAGTGCTGCTGGCAAATTTTGCAGTACCGTTTGTAAATAAAGAAACAAAGTTCCTGGATCTCGGAACCGGAACAGGAATCATTCCGCTTCTTATCGCGGCAAAGACAGAGGCAGAGAATATTGCAGGAATTGAACTGCAGGCTGAGGTTGCCGGGATGGCAGAGCGGTCTGTAAGGCTTAACCATGCGGAGGAACGGATCCGGATTATTGCCGGCGATATCCGGGAGATCCGCAGCATGGGGATGGGTTCTTCCGTCAATGTGGTGACTGCAAATCCGCCGTATATGAAAACCGGACTGCAGAGTACAGAAAACAGGAAGCTTATTTCACGGCATGAGGTAACCGGTACCTTCCGTGATTTTGCAGAGGCAGCTGCTTTTGTCCTGAAATCCAACGGAAGATTTTTTCTGGTGCACAGACCGAACCGGCTTCCGGAAATCATGGCGGAGCTTGGAAGGGTGCATCTGGAGCCGAAACGGCTGCGGATGGTTTATCCGTATCTCGGGAGTGAGGCCAATCTGTTTCTGCTGGAAGCAGTCAAGGGCGGAAAAAGTCAGCTCACGGTGGAAAAACCGCTGATTGTTTATCAGGAACAGAATCAATATACACAGGAAATATATGAAATATACGGTATGAATGATACGGTATGAATGCCGGATAACGGCATTCTGTGATGAGAGGGATGATACACAGATGTATCGTCCCTTTTTGCTATGCGGAAATATATTATCATTTCATGTATATTGTCATTTTACGTATATTATCAGTTTATGTATATTGACAATATACGTAGTATATGCAGACCGCCGGAACTATGCTAATCTGTTTTCATGAGAAAAACAGGTCAGATATGGTTATTCTTTTTTATGTTTCTCGTACTGCTTTCCTTTCATTCGCGTTCCGAAACAAACCCGGATGAAACAGAGTTCTCTTTATCTCTCAGACTGAAACCGGCGGATTTCATGCTGCCCGGTGACGGTATTTCAAGAACAATCCGACTGCAGAACCAGACGGATCAATCCCTTATTTTAAGTATTGCCGATATAGAATCCAGCGGAAACAAGGAGTTTCTGCAGTATCTGCACTGCTCCCTGCAGGACGGAGACCGCATACTGTTTGCTGATTCCCTTGCAGTACTCTCTGAAAAAGAAACATTCGCGGACTATATAGGTGAGATGCCCCGGGAACAGAAAAACCTGAAGCTTTTTCTATCATTTGATCCGGCGGCAACAGCAGCTTTATCGGGGCAGAACTGTAACTTTGCCATCTCTTTCCGGGGCCGGCTTAAGAGCGATGCATCAGCAGAAAGCAGCTCCGCAGCAGTGCCGGAAGGTGAACAGGTTCTGGAGGGGTCAGAGGCTCCGGGACAAGCAGCAGCGCCGGAGAAAGAAGAGGCTTCAGACCAAGAAGAATTGCCGGAGGAAGCAGAGGCTCCGGGTAAAGCAGTTATTCCGGAAGGTA
>CAZPEW010000129.1:0-6962 GCA_964585695.1 uncultured Lachnospiraceae bacterium | reverse complement strand
GAAGTGGCCTCACGCGTTCAACTAATCGGCAATCAACAACTTCGGCGTGCAGTATTCCCGCGGCGAATTTCTTCTGTTCCTCAACAATGATGTGGAGCTGATCAATCCGGATTCGCTCAGTGAGATGATCGGATTCGTGCAGCGTGAGGACGTGGGGGCATGCGGCGCGAGACTGCTGTATCCGGATGAGGTCATCCAGCATGCAGGCGTGGTCGTCGGCTTCGGCGGGATCGCAGGAGCCGCTTTCATCGGCATTCGCAATGACGAGCTTACCTACATGCACCGCGCAAAGTGCATCCAGGATTATTCCGCTGTCACCGCGGCGTGTCTCCTGAGCAGGCGCTCTGTTTTTGATGCGGTCGGCGGCTTTACCGAGGCGCTCGCCGTTGCTTTCAACGACATCGATTACTGCATGAAGGTCCGCGCGCTCGGGAAGCTGGTTGTCTACAATCCGTACGCAAAGTTCTACCACTATGAATCCAAGTCCCGCGGTCTCGAGGACACCCCGGAAAAGGTTGCCCGCTTCAACGCAGAGATCCGCAGGTTCGCCGACCGCTGGCCGGAGATCCTCGCGCAGGGCGATCCATATTACAATCCCGCGCTCACGCTCCGGAAGTCGAATTTCGTCCTCCGCGACCTGAACAAGGAGCAGCCAGGGGAGCCGTTCCCGCTGGAAGTATAAAAACATAAGCAGGAGAACCGGACGAAAGAGAAGCAATGTCCGGGCTCCTGCTTTTTATAGTTATAGGCAGACCGCTATTCTGTGCCGCGAGGCTGTTTTGTCTATGCTTTTAATTGCGTAGCATGTTATTATGGCGGGTTTCGTTGACTTCCGTCCCGCAGCCGGTGTGCAGGCAGGCCGCTGTTCTGTGCCGCGGGCCCCGGCGGGCAGAGGAGAGGTCAGGGGCAGCAGCATCAAGTTAATTTTTAGCTGGCGGGAGCAGTTTCTCCAGAGGTTTGCCATATGTGTGCTCTGCCTCCCGGCGGAAGCATACATTTTAAGGATTATGAAGAAAATGGATGCATTATTTTCTTTATAGGGATTGATCTGGGTGAGCAAAGCATATTATTTTTGTGGTTTTTTAAATATGTATGCTTATTTACATGATTTTAAATTTTCTGAGAGTAAGAGATGATCTGACAAGCATACATATTTGAAATTTCTGCAGAAATGTATGCAAAATAGGAATGATTATCAATTTTATGTCTTCTGAAAGCATACATTTTTTACAAAAATCAGAAAATGTATGCTTCCCCACTCCCGGCGGGCAGAACAGAGGTCAGGGGCAGCAGCATCAAGTTAATTTTTAGCTGGCGGAGCAGTATCCCCAGAGGCCTGCCATATGTATCCTCTACCTCCCGGCGGAGCAGTTTCCCCAGAGGTCTGTCATACCACAAAGCCGATCCGGACGGCCTGCACAGTCTCTGCAGACTGCAGCAGCGCGCTGCCATTCGCGCAGGAAAGGAAGCTGCCTGCCTTTGCTGCATCTTGTACGCTGTCTGAGATACCGGAAGCATAGGATGCAAGCCAGTAAGAGCCGCCCGTCCAGGTATCTGCGGCTTTCTCCCAGAAAGCTTTTTCCTCAAAGCGGGAGCCCGGCACCTGCAGCGACAGGCTCAGCGCGCTCTGCCCGGAAAGCTTGTATTCGCTGAAAAGGAAAAACGGCAGCGCAGTGCAGTACAGATATTTTCCGATCAGCGAATCAGCACGGGCACCGCGTTTGTTCCACAAAGTGTAAACGTTCTGCATCTCAGACTGCATTTCTATGGTATAGCCGCGCGCAAGAGCATGCTTCTCCGCGCGTGTCGGCAGTGCAGCCTCATTGCCGGCCGCGTCCGTATAGACCAGGCGGAGGCCGCCGTAGCTGCGGCTCGCGATCCGTGAGGCCCGTGCGTCCGTGCTGCCTGTGCCGGTATCTGCGCCGGCTGCATCCCCGGCTTCCGTGCCACCGCCTGCACCTACTGCATCTTCGCCGGCTGCGCTATCCTTTACATAAAAACTGTATGGCTGCGTCCGGCTTCCGTACAGCACCTGCCAGAGGAAGCTGCCCGCAAACCCGCCAGCCGCGCTGCCGGGGATGGAGCTTATCCCGTTTGTGTACTGCAGTCCGGCTTCTGATGCGAATGTCGGTGCCGCCTGCATCGGCAGCATGAGGTCGGGGTTTGCCTCCGCCATTGCAAACACAAGCGACGCATCTGAACTGCCCGTGCCGGCTGCTCCAGGATCAGCATTGAGGGTATTTCCGCTCTGTACTGCGATTGGTGTGACGATGATCGGATAATGCACTTCCGGGCGCTCTGCCTGCAGCATAGCGAGATAGTTCTCAAAAGCGCCCGGCGTATCAAGATCTGCAGCGGTGGTTTCCGGAATAACGATTTCCTCACCGACGAGATCAATTTCCTTTGTACAGCCTTGCAGGATACAGGCGGCATAAGCGCCAGGCTGCGCAGTGATCACCTCCCAGGGATCCGTTATAATGCAAGGCCCGGCATGTGCCGGTTCCGCCGCGCCCTCTGCACCGGCAGGGTCAGCCGCATCGCCCGGCGTTGCGAGGTCAGACGGACTTGCCGCATCGCCCGGCGCTGCGAGGTCAGATGGACTTGCTGAACCGTCCGGAGCTTCCGTATCGTCCGGCGTTTCCTCTGCGGTGTGCTCCCGGGCCGCATCCGACGCAGAAGCCTCTCTGCGTTCTGCCCGCCTTGCACGGCGGCGCGCTGCATCCGGGTCCGGCCGGCCGAGACGCATCATCAGAGAACCATAGGGTGCGAGACCATTCGCCTGATAGCGGTGGAAGCCGAGATCATCCGGGAAATAGTTGCCGCGGTCGCGGTGCGAAACAAAAACGTACTCCGCGCCGTCAATTGTGACGATTCCGTCGACCATATGGCCGTCAGACGGATCAAGGTAGTAGGTGCAGCCGTCGGAGGCATCCCGGAACCAGCCCCGCGCACGATCCTCGGGCAGCCCGCTCGGCAGCTCCGAATGATAATAGTGCCACGTTGTACGGTCCGGTGCGAGCACCCAGCCCGCCGCATATACATCTGAAGAAAAAGAAATTAATAATACAGACACCAGAAAAAGAGCTGTAAGTCTGCCATGCAAGGATTCACAGTACATCCTGACCTCCTGTCAAAAATCACGTTCACATTGGACCCGCAGCTGCTTTTGATGAAAATTTATCATGGCAATACATTGCGTGCAATAGAATGTTGCGCAGGAGGCAATGTCCGCATTCAAATTACGACAAAGGCTGCCGGAAAACTCCACTGCCTGCAGATTCCCGCCTGCAGAGGTTTCGCGGCAGGACGCAGCATTATTAATCGATTTTTAATTTCCCTGTTATTCCTTTTTTGCGCCATTTATTGTATACTGCACTTTATGATTAAAGATAACCAAAAACAACTCAATCATTTTCATATAGTACTGGATGCTCTGATCATTGCCTGCGCGTATGCATTTGCATGGGCTGTCATGATCGGCGCGCAGATTTTCCCGGCCGGCTATGGTGTACTGCCTCCGCGGGTTTATTTTTCTGCGCTCATTCCGATTATTCCTGCTTACCTCATTCTCTACTGGATCTTTAATCTGTACCAGCCGAAGCGCACGATCTCGCGCCGCGTCGAGCTCGGACATATTTTCCAGGCGAATGTCGTCGGCCTTCTGCTGATCACCTCAGTTCTCTTTGTATTCAGAAAGTCCGGCTACTTCGGGCATTTCTCGACCAGAATGATCGCCGTGTTTGCCGTTGCGAATGTCATCCTTACGGCGGGAGAGCGCTGGGCGATCCGGGCTTTCCTCGCGGATCTCCGTAAAAGAGGCTTCAACCAGAAGCACATTATCCTCGTCGGCTTTTCCGATGTGTCCGACCAGTTCATTGATGCCTGCCGCCGGAACCCCGACTGGGGCTACCACATTTACGGCATAGTTGACGATCTGACAGACAACGGCGTTTCCTACAAAGGCGTCAAGGTCATCGGCCGGATCGCGGATCTCGCGGACCTCCTCGCAAAAAATACCATTGATGAAATTGCAATCACCCTGCCGCTTGCAGCATATGAGAAGCTCTCCGGCATCGTATCCGTATGTGAAAAATCCGGTGTTCACACCAAATTTATCCCTGATTACAACAATATTATCCATTCCAAGCCGACCACGGAGGACATGGACGGACTGCCGGTCATCAATATCCGGAATGTACCGCTCACGGATCCGATGAAGGCACTTGGCAAGAGATGCGTCGACATCCTCGGCTCGGTCGTGGGAATTGTCCTATTCTCACCGATCATGCTGGTGATTGCCGTCTGCATCAAGCTTACATCCCCGGGTCCGATCATTTTTAAACAGGAGAGAGTCGGGCTGCACAACCGCCCGTTCATGATGTACAAATTCCGTTCCATGGTGCAGCAGAAGCCGAGCGAAGAGAAAAAAGGCTGGACAACCCCGGGAGACTCCCGTGTGACAGGTATCGGCAGAATCATCCGCAGGACAAGCCTGGATGAGATCCCGCAGTTCTTCAATGTCCTTTTCGGAGACATGTCGCTGGTAGGTCCGCGGCCGGAGAGACCGCAGTTTGTTGAGATGTTCAAGGAGGAGATCCCGCGCTACATGATCAAGCATCAGGTACGTCCGGGCATCACCGGCTGGGCCCAGGTAAACGGCCTCCGCGGCGATACTTCCATCCACGAACGTATCAAATATGATCTTTATTACATAGAAAACTGGACAATGGGGCTTGACATCCGTATCCTGTTTATGACAGTATTTAAAGGATTTGTGAACAAAAACGCTTACTGACGCGCTTACAGCGCCCAAAGGAAAAATATGGCATTAGACAATAAGACGGAATCCCGACGCCCGCATTCGCAGGAAGAATACGAAGAGGAGAAACGGATTCTAGAGGACAAGATCGTTAACGACAAGGATATGGCAGACAAGATTTATGCCCATGCCATGCCGCAGGAACACGATGCGGAGAGCAGCGGTGCTGCAGCGGACGGTTATGCAGCAGATACCGGAAGCGGAACATCCGCAGAGATGACCGATCCGGGAGATGCAGAGTCAGGAGATGCAGAACCTGCCTACAGGAGCCCATATTATCAGTACGAGGATGCAGGAGCCGGAGATACAGCAAAGGGCGCCGGTTCCGGCAGCGGAAACAGAAACTCTGCCGGCCGCAGTGACGGTGCAGGCGAGAGACAGCGCAGGACCAGTCCTGCAGGCGCGGATACAGACGCAGCGGATCGCAGAAACGGCCGCGTCGGATCTCCTGAGGAAGGCGCCTCCGGTGCCGCTTCCGGCATCCGCCCGGGTGTCCGCTGCATTAATTCCCCGGACCAGTCCGAGACGGAAGTGGAGTCCAGCCGTATGGCGCTCTCCCAGCGGAAAAAGAGCAAGACCAGACGGATCATTTCCATGGTGCTTGTCGAGCTCCTCACGCTTATTGTGATTTTCTGCAGCGGTTTTGTATACCGCTACATGCATATGACCCAGTCTGTTGACTTCAACAAGGACAACGTAAAGAACACAAACATCGACGTTTCCAAGATGCAGACCATGAAAGGCTACTGGACCATCGCTGTATTCGGCGTTGATTCCCGTGACGGCGGCGTGGGCAAGGGTGCGAATGCTGATGTGCAGATCATTGTCAACATCAATATGGAGACCGGCGACATCAAGCTGGCATCTGTTTTCCGTGATACCTACCTGAATCTCGGCAGCGGCACCCGCTATGCAAAGATCAACGAGGCCTATGCAGACGGCGGTCCGGAGCAGGCGGTTTCCGCACTGAACAAAAACCTTGATCTTGATATCGAGAACTATATCACCTTCAACTGGAAGGCCGTAGCCGATGCGATCACCATGATCGGCGGTGTTGACATTGATATCACCAAGGCAGAGTTCCATTACATGAACGCCTATATCCATGAGACCTGCATCAAGTCCGGCATCAATCCAAAGAACCCGGCGGCAGAGTACATCAAAGGGCCAGGCTATCAGCATCTGGACGGTGTCCAGGCAGTGGCCTATGCAAGACTCCGTTACATGGACAGTGATTTTGAGAGAACCAAGCGGCAGCGTGAGGTCATCCAGCAGGTGCTTGAAAAGGCCAAGAAGACCGACCTTGCAACGCTTACCAAGATCATCGACACTGTGCTTCCGCAGGTTGCTTTTAATATCGACACCAGCGACATTATCCAGCTCGCCAAGGGCGTAGCACGCTATAACATAAAGGATTCCGAGGGCTTCCCGACGGATCTGAAGACCCAGATGATGGGCAAAAAGGGAGACTGCGTCATTCCGACAAGCCTTGTCTCGAATGTTTCCAAGCTCCATGCGTTCCTTTTTGACGATACCAACTATGATCCGTCCGATGCGGTAAAGAAATATTCGCAGAAGATTGCGGACGATACCGGCACCTACAGCGGAACCTCTGTCACCGAGGCAGCCGATGAGTACGATAAGAAGTACGCAAAGGTCACCGAGGGCGAGGCCGAAACCAAGGAATCTGCGGCAAAGGTTAAAAAGAGCAGCGAGACCGATGAAAACGGCTATGTCATCAGCGGAACGGATGCGGACGGCAACAATATCTACGAGACCGATGCAGACGGAAAGAAAGTGAAGTCCACGGCCAAGACGACTACAGCCGCCGAGACGGATGCAAGCGGCAACAAGGTTACCACAGCCGCCGAGACGGATGCAGACGGCAATAAGGTTACCTCCGCGGAAACCACAGCTGCAGAATCCGGCAGCACAGTCACAGAGGAGAGCACCGCCGCTGCGGCAGAAACCACCAAGGCAGGCACCACCGCGACGACCGCATCCTCAGAAAAGACCACAACCGTCGCCGAGCCGGGGGCAACCGATTCGGAGACAATTGCCGCACCGGGCAGCACGACAACGACCGCCGCTGCCAGCAGCAACGGCCCGAGTTCCAACAATGCGGGTGTTGTTGAGGCACCCG
>CAZPEW010000128.1:0-7008 GCA_964585695.1 uncultured Lachnospiraceae bacterium | reverse complement strand
ATCTCTGCAAGACGATAGAATACATCCTTATTTTCAGTTCCGACATGATAAGCAGTCTTTTTGCCTGCCAGACGGACGATTGCATCGCCATCCGCTGATGTGTAGACAAAGCCGTCGTTCGGAGATGCATCCATATCTGCTTCTGTAGCAAATAATGTAAATTTATCTCTGTAAGGCGCCGAATCATACGGGCAGAAGGTTGCGCAGTTTCCGCACTCATTGCACATATAATCAATATGGATGATCTGGTGCATCTCGCGCCCCGGAACCTGGATTGTCATGTTTGCTCTGTTCGGGCAGACATCCGTACAGCTCTCACAGATATGGTCGCAGGTCAGACATCTGGTATCATTCTGTGCAGGATCTGCCGGTGCTTCCTCAAGGATTCCCTTCTTTGCATAAACAGCCTCATCGGTTGTCTCGGATTTCCTGTCTGTACCGATCGCATGGTTCAGAATTGCCTCGCACGCAAGCTTTGCATCCGCAATGGCCTTTACAATAACTGATGCGCCGAATGCTCCGTCTCCTGCTGCATAGACACCTGCCATGAATGTTTCGTTGGTCTCCGGATTAAGAACCGGGCGGCCCTTCTCATCTGCGGCAATACCGTTTTCTGTGTAGAAACTGCTGTCAATCCGCTCACCGATAGAAGCAATCACGGTATCGCAAGGTACGGATACGGTCTCTTCTGTTTCGGTTACGGATCTCCTGCCGCTTGCATCCATATCGGAAAGCACCATCTTATGGCAGATCAGCATGCCTCCCTCAAGACTTACCGGAGCAAGCAGCTCTCTGAACGCAACGCCGTCTGCAACAGCATCCTTCAGCTCCTCCTGGTCTGCCGGCATATACTTCTTTGTACGGCGGTAAACCAGAGAAACCTTTTCAACTCCTGCATTTCTCTTTGCTGCTCTTGCGGTATCCATGGCTGTATTTCCGCCGCCGACAACAACAACATTCCTGCCGAGTGCAAGCTTTCCGTCCTCTGCCTTGAAATCGGCAAGGAATTCCAGCGCATTCAGCGCGCTGCCATTCGCAAGCTTAAGCGGTGTATCCTTATGTGCGCCGACTGCAAGTATCACTGCATCGTTCTCTCTGCGGAGCGCCGCAACATCTCTGATTTTCTTTCCGAGCACAAATTTTGCGCCTACAGCCTTTGCAAGCGCCACATCCTTCTGGACATCCCCGGACGGAATACGGAAGGAAGGAATCACATTCTGGACAACACCGCCTGCTGTCTCATTCTCATCATAAACGGTAACATCAGCACCCTCTCTTCCGAGGAAGAAAGCTGCTGCAATTCCTGCAGGGCCGGCACCGACGATAGCTACCTTTTTGCCGCAGGCCTGTCCCGGAGCAAGTGTCGGAAGCACTGCATCAAAGCCGTTCTTTGCCGCAATCAGCTTGTTTCTCCTGATCTGGACGGACTCCTCATAGAAATTCCTTGTGCAGGCAGTCTGGCATGTATGCGTACAGATGGTACCTGTCATAAACGGAAGCGGATTCTTGTCAATAATAACGCGGAATGCCTCCTCAAACTTCCCTGCCTTTACAAGACGGCCGTAGGTCGTAATATCCTGATGGATCGGACAGCGGGTCCTGCATGGCATCATGAAACAGTCAACCAGAGGAACCTTGTCCTCGGACTTCCGCTTAGGAAGCGGCTTCATCGGCTTAATGTGATGCGGGTCTCTGCACGCATCTGCAGCAAGTGCACGGAGCGCTGCAACATCAATGCCGTCCCAGTCCTTTACCGGATATGCCATGAGCTTGTCTGCCATCTGGATCAGCCTTGTGTAGCCGCCGGTCTTTAAGATAGTGGTCGCTACGGTAACCGGCCAGATACCGGTATTTACGATACTGTCAATATTAAAGTAATCGGCACCGCCGGAATAAGCCATGCGGAGTCTGCCGTCAAAGTCTGCGGATATCTTTGCAGCAACGCGGAGCGTCAATGCATAAAGAGACTTGCCGGACATATACATTTCCTCAGAAGGAAGCTCATGATTCTTTACATCTACCGGGAAGGTATTGGTCAGCTTCAGTCCGAAAAGGAGATTTCTGTCCGCTGCCAGCTTCTGGAGACGCTTAAACATCGGAACGGCATCCTGATACTGGAGGTCGCCTCTGAAGTGGACATCGGTGAACTGGATATAGTCATATCCCATATCATCCAGAATCTTCCTGGCCTCCTCATAGCCGAGCAGTGTCGGATTGCACTTTACAAAGGTATTCAGTCCCTTTTCCGTAATCAGATAGCTTGCAATTGCCTCGATCTCCTGCGGCGGGCAGCCGTGCAGTGTGGATACGGTAACGGAATTTACGATATCCTCGTTGACTGCATTGATGTCATCCTCTGTAACATTTCTGAACATGCCGCGGTTCTCAAGAAGCCACTCTCTGCATTCTCTGAAAACCGGTGTTTCACCGGCATGCATCATATTGTCAATAAAAGTGTTGACCTTAGGCTGTCTGATGCCGTCGAGGTCGTAGCCTACGGAAATATTGAACTGGAAGCCATCCTCTGCGCCGAGGCCGTATTCCTTTGCCATCATTTTAAGTGCAAACCAGCCCTTTACGTATTCATCAAAGGCCTGCGGAACAGTCAGCTCCGTGGACCATTCGCAGTTGTAGCACTCATCCTCATCGGCAATGCAAGGCTTGTGAACCGCCTCTGCAATCTCGCGGCCGTCCATCTTCTGTACGGTCTTGAGTTCAAAGAAACGTGCGCCGCCGTAATAGGAGGCGATAATATTCTGTGCCAGCTGGCTGTTAGGACCTGCTGCAGGTCCGATCTGTGATTCCAGCTTTCTTCCGAAGATAGTATGGTATTTGCTCTGGTCTGCCTTCCAGCATTTTTTCATGCCGTATACGGCACCTGTCGTCTCATGCTCCAGAAGCATTCTTGTCATCAGTTTCCCGAAAGGGATCGGGGTCATTACGTCACTCATGTGATTTCCTCTCATTCATTGCCGGCCTTACCGTGCCGGACGTGATCTTTATTCTGTTTCTGCCGGGCGCAGCGCGTCCGGCCTCCAGTGTATGTCAGTATATCCCGGCGCAGCGCGTCCGGTTTCTGTGTATTCCGGTATCTCCCGGCGCAGACTATCTTCCGTCGTTGATCTTGTGCGCAAGTCTGTCCGCACCCTCGCGGATCCTGGCCATCGTTGCTTCCTCATCAATTTCCTGCAGCACACGGTCCTTCATCAGAACCTTGCCGTTTGCGATGGTCGTAATGACGGATCTTCCGTTCATTCCGAAGAGCATATGTCCGTTGATATTGCCGGCATTCATCGGCGTAGGCGGAATATAATCCGTTACGATGACATCTGCTGCCGCGCCTGTCTCCAGGACACCGAGTTTCTTTTTGAAATAGCGGTTGGCAATCGTTGCATTGTTCTTGAAAAGCATCTCAGGAACCTCGCCCCAGGCTGCATTCGGATCGCAGAGATGGTGCTTGTGGAGAATGTTGGCAACCTTCCAGGATTCCAGCATGTCATGTGTATAGCCGTCGGTTCCCAGTCCGGTCACGATGCCGTGGTGCACGATATCCATCGTCGGCGGGCAGCCGCAGGCATTGCCCATGTTGGATTCCGGATTATGGACAACCATGGAATCTGTATACCTGATCAGGTCGATCTCGTGCGGGTTTACATAAATGCAGTGTGCAAGGAGTGTCTTTGGTCCCAGTACATCCCAGTCATACAGACGGTCGATAATCCGCTTCGAATGCTCCTTCAGACACATTTCCAGATCCAGGATGCCTTCTGCCACGTGGATGTGATAGCCGATCTCTGCCGGCTTTTCCTGTCTGCAGAGCTCCATGGTCTTGTCTGAAATGGTAAAGCTCGCATGCATGCCCATCATACCGGCGATCATGTCGGAATCATCCTGCAGGGCATGCTTTGCAAAATCGACATTCTCCTTGACTGCCTGATGCATCTTCTCTGCACCGTCACGGTCGGAAATCTCGTAGCAGAGGCAGGAACGGATACCGGTTTCCCTTGCTGCTTCCTCAATTGCAAATAAAGATCCGGGAATCTCTCCGTAGCTTGCATGGTGATCAAAAATGGTGGTTACGCCGTTTTTGATGCACTCTATATAAGTAGCAAGTGCGGAAAGCTTTGTAAGATCATTGTCAAGAGCACGGTCAATGGTCCACCACTCACCGTCCAGGATATCGAGGAAGCCCTTGGGGTTGTAGCCCTTGATGGCAAGTCCTCTTGCCATGGCACTGTAGATGTGCTCATGGGTATTGATCAGGGCAGGCATGATCACGCCGCCGTGTGCATCGATAAATTCGGCTGAAGCATAATTCTTTTTCAGCTTGTCGAACTCTCCTACCTCCAAAACTGTGTTTCCATTCAGTACGACAGCCCCGTTCTCTATGAACGGCTGTTCCTGATTTCTGGTTACCACTTTTCCATTGCCTACGAGTAACATCATCAATCTCCTTTCATGAAATTATGCAGTTTTGATAATTTCGCTTTTTTTATATGAAATAAGTTTATCATTATGTACATCGGATTGCAATAGAAGAGCCAAAATATTTTTTAGATATGTCAAATAATTTTCATTCAAAACTATTGCATTCACCGCAAAACATGGTATAGTAATGGTGTACTAAAAATTTTTTAGGTTGATACGATGCCGGTTCCGATCAAACCTGCAGAAACCTGAAAGTACTTTGCAAAGGAGTATCATAATGAACGAGCTGAATCTCGAGAACCTGCTTGCCGTAGCACACGGTATTGCAAGGCAGTTTGGCCGTGACTGTGAGGTCTGTATCCACGATCTGCAGTCAGGGGATCTGGAGCACACAATCGTCTTTATCATCAACGGTCAGGTTACCGGCCGCAAGGTAGGCGACGGTGCATCCAAGGTCGTGCTGGAAACACTGGAAGCTTTAAAAAAGGGAGAAATCATCATTGACCATCTCGGGTACAGGACACATACCTCTGACGGAAGAATCCTGAAATCTTCCACCGTCTTTCTGAAAGACACAGACGGAACCTACCGCTATATCCTCGGTATCAATTACGACATCACTTCTCTCGTCAATATGGAAAGTGCCATCAACAGCATGACCATTGTAGAGGATGAGGGTGAGGGTGAGAAGGATGGTCCGATCGCACAGAATGTCAATGACCTTCTGGACAGTCTGATCGACCAGAGCGTAAAGCTCATCGGTAAGCCGCCTGCTCTGATGACAAAAGATGAAAAAATCCGCGCCATCCAGTTTTTAAAAGATGCCGGTGCTTTCCTTGTTACCAAGTCCGGCGATAAGGTCTCCAGCTTCTACGGCATCAGCAAATTTACGCTGTACAGCTACATCGACCAGACAAAGAAGTGAACCGGGGTCATACCGGTTTCCGGAAACGGATCCGGCTGTATCATAGATACTCTTCTTTAATAGCATTAACAGTATTTACTGCACCAGCAATTACTTATTTTATTATCAGGAGGTTGTACAATGAGTGAAGAATTGAAATGGGTCTTAAACACCATGCCTAAGACCGATGATAAAAATCTTCCGATCATGTCTGTTGCCGAGGTCAGGAAGGCCAGAGCTTTCCATGAAAGTTTTCCGCAGTATACGGAAACACCGCTTGCGGATTTAAAGCAGCTGGCAGCTTATCTCGGACTTGGCGAGGTCAAGATCAAGGATGAGTCTTATCGTTTTGGTCTGAATGCGTTCAAGGTGCTCGGCGGTTCCTATGCAATGGCCCGCTACATCGCAGACGAGACAGGCAGAGACGTTTCAGAGCTTCCTTATCAGGTTCTTACCTCCGAGGCGCTGAAAAAGGAATTCGGCACTGCCACCTTCTTTACCGCAACAGACGGAAAACACGGCAGAGGCGTTGCATGGGCTGCAAACAAGCTTGGACAGAAGGCAGTGATCATCATGCCTAAGGGCTCCACCCAGACACGTCTCAACAATATTAAGAAGGAAAACGCAGAAGCCTGGATTGCCGATGTAAACTATGACGAATGTGTACGTCAGGCTGCAAAACTTGCATCCGAGACGGAGCATGGCGTTGTTGTACAGGATACCGCATGGGAAGGTTATGAAAAGATCCCTGCATGGATCATGGAAGGCTACGGCACCATGGCGGATGAGGCGGCCGAGCAGTTCGGCGGGCGTCCTACGCACGTCTTTGTACAGGCCGGTGTCGGATCTCTGGCCGGTGCAATGGTCGGCTACTTTGCCAACAAATACAAAGATAATCCTCCGATCATGGTTGTTGTTGAAGCCGCTGCCGCTGCCTGCCTCTATAAGGGTGCCGCTGCCGGAGATGGAAACATCCGGATCGTGGACGGCGATATGGATACCATCATGGCAGGTCTTGCCTGCGGTGAGCCGAATATCACCTCCTGGGACATTTTAAAGAACCATGTAAGCTGCTTCATTGCCGCCGAGGATCCTGTTGCTGCAAGAGGAATGCGTATCCTCAATGCACCGTTAAAGGGAGACCCGCAGGTTACCTCCGGAGAATCCGGCGCGGCAGCATTCGGCGCACTGGCAACAATCATGGAAAAGGACGAATACAAAGAGCTCCGCGAGAAGCTCCGGTTAAATAAGGATTCCAAGGTTCTGCTCTTCTCTACTGAGGGAGACACCGATCCTGACAGATGGAAAAACATCATCTGGGAAGCAAAAGCACGATAAAAAAGGAGAGAAAAAATGGGACAGTTAACAAAAGAGGAACTTGAAAAGATTAAGAACGCAGCCGAGGGTTACCGTGCAGATATGACTGCATTCCTGCGTGCAATTGTAAAACATCCGGGTGAGTCTGCAGATGAGGCTGCTCACGTTGCAGTTATCAAGGCAGAGATGGAAAAGGTCGGCTTTGATGAGGTCAAGGTTGATCCGCAGGGAAATGTCATGGGCTTCATCGGCTCCGGCGAGACACTGATTGCATTCGACGGACATATCGATACTGTCGGCATCGGCAACAGAAGCAACTGGAACTTTGACCCGTATGAGGGCTTTGAGGATGAGCACCA
>CAZPEW010000127.1:0-7036 GCA_964585695.1 uncultured Lachnospiraceae bacterium | reverse complement strand
TCCCTTCCGGTTCCGGAACTCCACCTCCATCTTTCGATTGGCAGCGGTCCATACGATCCGGCTCACGATCGGATCATGATGATCTTCCTTCCGTACCCAGGTGCGCTCGCCGTGGTTTACTTTGTGCTTATGGGTCAGGAAATCCGGCGTATAGGTCTTATGCGCCAGAATGTCTCCACAGTGGCGTTCGTTCCGGATAATGCCCCGGATGGTGCCGCTGTTCCATGTGTCTTTTCCTGAATAAGTCTTGATATGGAGCGAGGTCAGGAAGTTCGCAATTTCCGAGCAGTTGAAGCCGGTCAGGAAGGAATAGTAGATGAACTGCACCACTTTCGCTTCCTGTTCGTTGACCACCAGATCACCGTTTTCATCCTGATCGTAGCCATACAGTGGCGGTGTCAGGAAGATGCCGTTCTTGATCCGGTTCTCAAAGCTCCAGTTCATGATGTCGCTCTTGGTCCGGGATTCCTGCTCGGCCATCCCTGCCATCATCATGAGGAGGAAGCGCATACCGGGATCAAAGGTATCGATATGCTCGGTCTCAAATTTCACTTCCACCGGATGCGGCAGGTTATCCAGAATCTGAATCGTGGCAAGCGTGTCCTTCACATTTCGGGCGAAACGGGAAATCGACTTCGTGAGGATCAGATCGATCTTTCCTGCCTTGCAGTCCTCGATCATCTGCTGGAAGCCCAGCCGGTGCTCAATATTCGTTCCGGAGATTCCCTCGTCCGCATAAATATTGACGAGCTGATAATCCGGCGTGTTATTGATGAGGTCGGTGTAGGTTTTCACCTGCAGCTCAAAACTTGAGGTCTGCTGTTCCTCCTGCGTAGAAACACGGCAGTAAGCAGCGACCTTTCGGATCGTGCCGGGAGCCTTTCGGACCGCCTCTTTCGGCGTCACTTCATGGATTTCCAGCTCATCAACCTTCTGGTTGTACCGTTCCCGGATCCGATTCTTTTTCGATGCTCTTGCTGATTTCTTGTTTCTTCCCATTTCTGTCACCTGTCTCTAAATCTGGAATTTTTTCTTCTCTGTCCAGATGCCAGTACCATCCATCCTTTTTCTTTATCGACTTGATCTCCTGATCTGCCTTTACACTTTTTACCGTTCGATTGCTGATTCCAAGCTCCCGGAACCGCTTCATGATTTCCGCTGCCGGGAGATCTTCTTTCGAGAGCCACGCAATGAGATATTCCTCTATCGCTTCCTGCTTTGTGGTGCGGATGGATTCTTTTTCCAGCATCGGATCTTCCACTTCCGCATCGACCGTGCCGATAATGTTGATCCGGCCTCCTTCTGCAATTTCAAAGGCCAGATCACTGCCTTCCTCTGCAAGACTGCTTTTGATGTGCTGGATGTATCGGATTCCGGAAGACTGCTGCATCCTTCTGACGGCAAGTACACTTCTGCAAGCTGCCACAATGTCGATGCTGCCGAGGCTGCGATAGATGCTTTTCTGACTGCTCTGCTTGTTCATATGCCCGATAAAGATAACGGCGCAGTGATATTTCATCGCAAGCCGGCTGATATAGAAAAGCTGCCTGCGCATCGCGGTCACGTTCTGCATATCCTCGTTTCCGAGAAAAGACTGGATCGGATCAAAGACAAGAAGTCTGGCATCTGTCTTTTTCAGAGCTTCCTCGATCCGTTCATCCATGAGAGAAAGCGGATTGTTCTCGTCTTCATCAATAAAAGCGATCTTCGAGCAGTCCGCATTATTTGCCTTGAGCCTTGGAAGAATTGTGTCGTTGATGCCGTCCTCGTCACACTGATAAATTGTGGATTCGGGCTTTTCGTGATTGGTTCCATCCGGACGAAGGCCGCCTCTTGATATCATCGCTGCAATCGATAACACGAGAGAGGACTTGCCATCTCCCGGGTCGCCTTCGATCAATGTGATTTTTCCATATGGAATATAGGGGTACCAGAGCCACTCGACCGGCACTCCCACAATCTGAGAAAAGTATGTTATCATGTTGCAGCCTTGTTTCATCTATTAGTGTATTTTTATAACGATATTTTCGCTACTAGCTTATTATAAGCATTGTGGGAGTTCTTTACAATAAAAAAGTGAAATTGCAAGCGCGAAATTTCGCTAATGGGCTATATGAGTACACAGGCAGCCGAAAAGGAGCTGGTTTATGCGAAATGAGATTCGAGGTTGTTTTCCGCAAGAGGGGTAATAAAGATGGATGATTTGGATTTTGAATTCTTAAGAAGTAACATTCGAAAAGAGAGAATCAGATGTGAGATGACGCAGGAGCAGCTGGCTAATCAGGTTGACACCGTCACCTCGTATATCAGTGATATAGAAACCGGAAAGAAAAAGCCCAGCGTAAAAATGCTTTACGCAATTTCTGTAGCGCTGGGCACCGGGATTGACCGGCTGATCTTTGGGAATGATCATTACCATACAGATTCATTGACCAAAGAGGTCATGCCGATATTTGAAGCAGCTGACGAGAAGAAACGTTCGTTCCTTTTGATGGCGCTTTCTGATCTCAGCAAAGATTATGACAAGTGCATTCACTAATCAAGGGTGCAACCCCCTCACACACATTGCACCCTTGCACCCTTGCACCCTTGACCCCGCAAAGCCGCTATTTTACTGGATTCCTGATAAAATTCAAGGGTGCAATCCCCTGTTGAAATTGCACCCTTGAACCGTAATTCATTGCACCCTTGGCTCAACTGGACCGCCAGGAAACCTGATTTTTACTGAAGAGCTGTATAGCAGTCTTTCAAAAAGGTAGCAAATGCATAGCTCATGTGTTCTACGATTTTTTTACCGTCCGCCTTTCTCATTACGTCCCGGACAACCGCTGCAAAGGCGCTGTACTCCTCGCTGGTCCTGTCAATGAGTTCTTTATAATCGCTTTGAACGGTCTGGTCAATCAGGCTGGTGAGCGCTTTTCCTTCGATCTCGAAGTCTCCATCCTCCCTTCTTCTTATCACCGATTCAATCTGCTTTCTTGCGTCCTCCGGATCAAGATGCTTCAGATTGGAAAGCAGTGCCGATGCGACAAACTCTTCTCTATCGCTCATGTGGTAACTGTAAATATCGATGTCAAATAGGTTCATAGTCTCCTTTTCCAGCAGAATCAGGCCTGTTTTGAATTTTCTGCAGTACCCACGATATTCAAAATCAGGGTACATAGCAAGACAATTATCGACCACAGATTCTTTTTGGAAATAGTACCTAAGATCAGCTCTTTTTTATGAATTCAAAATGATCATCGTAGACAAGGATTTTCTCGATCTGACACTCAAATTCTTCTCTGGGAAAGGCGTCAGTGTCCTTCCACGGAAGGCCCAGCTCATCACTTATGGCTTGTAAAAGCTCCGTCTCGTCAACGGTCCGGTTCTTACAGCCGTTTCCCTTTTTCCCTTTTCTGCGTTCCATGCAGACCCACATTTTATGCATGCGCTCCCCGCTTCCGGAATTCCGCCTCTTGTACAGAGCACCGCAGTTTCCGCAGAAGACTCTGCCGTAAAGAAAGCTGCTTCTTCCGGGCATCGAGTAAATTCCTCGCTCCTGCTCTTCCTTCCGGTCACTCAGCTTTTTCTGCACCTGATCCCAGGTGTCCCGGTCGATGATCGCAGGATGTCCGTCCGTGATATAAAAAGAATCGTAATCCACGGAAGGATCCGGCTTATGCGTGAGAAAGTTCTTCGGCGGTCGCTTCTGCAGAAGTTTATCTCCCACAAAGGTTTCATTCTTCAGAATGCCCCGCACGGTCTCCGCTGTCATGGGTCTGCCGGTCACGCTGTGTCCACCGGCTGCATTCACCGCTGACGCGATGGTGGAGTAACTCTTGCCCGCAAGGAACATCTGGAAGATTTTCCGGACAATCCATGCATCGTCATTGATGTAGATCGTCCCGTCGTGCTTTGTGCTGTAGCCAAGGATGTGGTTGTTCCCGAGCGAGTACTTTCCCTGCTCAAAGGCCTGCTGGTAGCGCCACTTCATGTTCTTGCTGATGGATTCGCTCTCACTCTGCGCAATGACTGCCATCAGTCCAAATATCAGAAAGGCGGTCGGATCTTTGGTACTGATCCCTTCCTTCTCGAATTGGATGTCCACGCCGTTTCCGTGCAGAAGATCCACATAGTGTTTGCAATCCACAACATTGCGGGAGAATCGGGAAATGCTCTTCACCAGAATGAGGTCAATCTTTCCATCCACCGCGTCCTGCACCATCTGCATAAATCCCGGACGCTTCTTTGCATCGGTGCCGCTGATGCCGTTATCAGAATAGATCCCGACGTACTCCCAGTCCGGATTGCTCTGGATGTATTTGTCATAATATTCCTTCTGGACCTCGAAACTGTCTTCCTGATCGGCGCGGTTGGTACTGACGCGGCAGTAGGCAGCCGTCCGGGTTTTTCGGGATTCCCGGATCGATTTCCGATAGGATACCTTCATTTCCCCTGTTTCCATATGGCTTTCCTCCATCTGATGGCAAAAAAAGAGAGAGGTTTTTACGCCTCTCTCTCAATCAAATCCTGTTCTTTTTTCTGTTTCTCGCACCACTTTCGGTGGTTCTCATAGCATCTCTTATCTGTAAGCGCCAGCTTCTCAGGATCGTCCTTCACCGGATCTACGTTGGTTGGTACCGTGGTGACAATGCCGCATCGCCAGTGGACGGTCAACGTTCTTGTTTCCATATCCTTGTGCAGCCCCAGATCGATGTAGTCAATCAGGTCATCCACCCAGTAAAATTCAACTGTATGAATGTCTTCCTCAAGCATTTCCAAAAAGGCCTCTGCCGCCTTTATCTCTTCCGGAGTTCCTTTCTCCCGAATCTTTGTAAGCACCAAGCGATCCACCTCATGAAAAGCTGACAGTATCGCTTCCTCCACATGCTTCGAATGGATGAGAAAGTTATGATCCGGGCAGACCCATCCGCGGCTTTGCCTATACACGAGGATCTTCTTCTGGATCATCGGTTTTCCACAATAGGGGCAGCGGAGTTTGTCTCCAAGTGGATAGGTGTCGTATCCATTTTTCTTCCTGTTTCGGTATTCGAGGATTTTCTGTACCCGATTGAACTGTTCCCGCGAGACAATCGCTTCGTGATGGTCTTTGATGTAATACATTGGTGCTTCTTCGCCGTCGTTCTTTACAAAGGCATGCGTCAGGTGATCAGTCGTCACATATTTTTGAAGAATCAGGTCTCCACAGTATTTCTCGTTTACAAGAATTGAACGCACCAGAGCTCCGTTCCACACCTTTTTTCCTGCTGGCGTGAGGATCTTCCGCTTCTCCAGTTCCCTGCCCACTTCTGTTGTGGAAAGACCTCTCTCATAGAGGCTGAAAATCAGCCGGATAACCTCTGCTTCATTCTCTACAACGATGTAGGTTTCGCCAGTATCAAAGTTCTTCCGGTAACCATAGATCTTCGCCCAGCGCTCCTGCCCATCCTCAAAACGCTTTCGAACGCCCCAGGTAATGTTGGCACTGATGGATCTGGATTCTTCCTGTGCGAATGCAGCCAGAACCGTAAGGAGCATCTCAGAATAGGTGCTTCCGGTGTCGATATTTTCCTTTTCGAAGAGAATTGTCGTTCCAAGCTCTTTCAAATGCCGTACGTAAGCGATGCAGTCAAGGGTGTTCCGGGCAAACCGGCTGATCGACTTCGTGAGAATCCGATCAATCTTTCCGTTCTCCGCGTCCTTGATCATCTTCTGAAAGCCCGGACGTTTCGATGCCTTGGTCCCGGTAATTCCTTCGTCCGTGTAGACCCCGGCGTACTCCCATGCGGGATTGGCTCGGATCTTCTTCTCGTACACTTCGACCTGTGTTTCAAAGCTGGTCTCCTGCTCATCGCTGTCCGTGCTGACACGGCAGTAGGCTGCAACCCGCAGCTTCTCTTCTCCGGCAGCCTTTGTCGTTCTCCTTGTTTCAGGCCGGTTCTGCGGTCTTCTGATCTGTACACTTTCCATGCAGCTTCCTCCAGTTTCTCGGCGTGAACAGAGCCTTCGTTTTTACCAGCTCTTCTACCGTTTCAAAATCTTCCTTACTGATCAGCGGCTCATGATGGTTTTCAATGATGAATTGTCCTCTCTCACCGCTGTTGTCTCTTCTGACTTTGCCCTTTCCTCCGACAACCGTCTCGATCGTCTTGTTGCTGATGTAGCTTCCCGTGTAGTAGGGATTCACAAGCAAATACTGCAAAGTGGACTGGATCCATGTTCGTCCAGTCCCATCCCGATCCTCCATCTCCTGCAGAGCCATCCGGATCTCTGTGTAGTTATGGTGGTCCAGCGCCATTCGAAATGCGGTCCGTACCCGCTCCGCTTCCGGCTCATAAATCACCCAGGTATGATCCTTCTTCTCCCGATAGCCGTAGCTGACCTCGCCATAAGGTCTTCCCTTCTTCAGTCTCGCCTTCCTGCCCCAGTGCAGGTTCTCTGCAATCGACCGGCTCTCTTCTTCTGCGATCGTCGCCATGATGCCGAAGATTATCTCTGACTGCTGATCCTTCGTGTCCAGACCTTCCTTTTCGAAAATCACCCGGACATGGAGCTTCTGAAGCTCGCGGATCGAAGCAAGGACGTTCTCCATGTTTCTTCCGAATCTGGAGATGCTCTTGCAATAGATCAGGTCGATCTTTCCATCCCGGCAGTCTTTCATCATGCGCTGGAATTCGTTTCTCCCCTTGATCTGTGTGCCGCTCCGACCAAGATCCCCGTAGACATCCACCAGCGTAAGGTCCGGATTGCTCTCGATCTTCTTTCGATAGGTTTCCATCTGCAGTTCAAAGGAATCTTCCTGCAGCTCCTGCGCTGTGGATACCCGGCAGTAGGCGGCAGCGCGGATCTTCGGCTTTTCTGCTGTAATCTTTTTCACGGTTTTCCGATGTTCGATTTTCTGAATCATTGCGCTTCCTCCTTTGGTAGTGACATGTTCCCTCTGAGGGGCCGTAATAGCAACGCATTATAATAAGAAAGAACGTAGATTATCCGGCCGGATAAGGCGGCTTTATTTGTGGATGTTAGCAACAAACCCTGCTCTTGTTTTTTAAAG
>CAZPEW010000126.1:1318-7136 GCA_964585695.1 uncultured Lachnospiraceae bacterium | reverse complement strand
AGTCTGGAGGCGAACGATTCCGCCGAATTTGTCTATATAGTCACTCCGAAAGGATATACAGCCGATTTCAGTTCCGGAGTACCCCAGTTCTACCTCCGTCTGGAGCCGTCAAAAAGCACTTACGATTTCAATCTCAAGCCTCTCGGCGGAAATCCTGACAATTTCACCATGATTACCATGGCCGATACTCAGATAGATTCACCGGAAGACATCCAAAGGCTCAACAAAGAGTCACTTCCAGACATTCTGCATACGATCTCGGAATACAAAGATACTCCTGCTGCAGGCATCATCCTTGGCGATATAACCTGGGACCGCTATGCCATGAATGAAGACATCAAGGACTTCAATAAAAAGCTCGCTATCCCGGTATATCCTGTAATTGGGAACCACGATTTCGACAAATACATGAATCCTTGTAAAGGATGTGATTTCGCGCATATATATAAAGAAAATTTCGGGCCTTTGTATTATGCTTTCCAGATGGGAAATGTTTTCTACATCGTTCTGAGCGATATCGTTTATCACGGGCACAAGCAGTTCGACACCTCTTTGGAAACTGCCAATCAAATGAGATGGCTGGAGCTTCTGCTTACGGTTCTCCAGCAAGACAAAACGGTTGTCATTGCCATGCATGCACCGCTGAAATACACCACGGAAGCTCCCTTGATTCCAGGAGGCGAACAACTAGTAAAAATGCTTGTGAACAAGTTCCACGCTCACTTCATCACAGGACATCTACACACTAATGCCAACACAGAAATAGGTGGCGGAATCATTGAGCACAATTTAGGTGCAGTGTGCGGCACATGGTGGACGTGCGACTATTGCCGCGACGGTGCTCCCAACGGATATCAGGTGTTCCAAGGCTACGGCGACAATCTGTCGTGGTACTATAAATCGACAGGTAAAGACCGGAAATTCCAAATGACCCTATACCCTCAGGGAAGCATTATGGATAGACCTAATGCCGTAGTAGCCAAAGTGTGGAACTGGGACGATGCATGGAAAGTGCAATGGTACGAAGACGACAAGTTCATGGGTGCCATGTCACAATTCTATTCCTATGACCCCGAATATCTGAAATATCTTAACGGACGTCGTGCTGTCGAGGACTATGACCCTCCGCGCACACTCCATTTTTTCTCAGCCGTTCCGTCATTACAGGCCAAGGAAGTCAAGGTAGAAGTGGTGGACCGTTTCGGCAATGTCTTCACCGAAAAAGTAAACTGTAAATAAAAAAAGACTGAAAAAGTAAAACTAATGATATAATTTCGTAATTTTGGGTTCGATAAATCCCAACAATTATGAAATTCAAATCGAAAAAAATCGCTTTTTCAGTCTTTCCTGTCTTGTTTTTCGCTTTTGCTACTCTGGGAACTATTTGTGCGCAATCACTGCCCTCTGACATGCCACATCTGATAAAAAAGGATGGGCGCCATGTCCTCATAGTCGACAGCGAACCGTTCCTCATCCTTGGTGGACAATGCGGCAATTCTTCCGCGTGGCCGGAGATGTTACCCAATCTGTGGAAAGTGATGGAAGATATGCATGCCAACACTCTTGAAATTCCTATTTATTGGGAGCAGTTGGAGCCCATTCAGGAACAATATGATTTTTCCATGATACAGACACTACTCGACCAGGCACAAGAGCATCACATGCGCCTCGTATTGCTTTGGTTCGGCACGTGGAAAAACGGCAGTAACCACTACATGCCTGTGTGGATGAAAAAAAATGCTGCCAAATATCCAAACATAACAGGCAAAGACGGCAAGCCAGTTGATTCACCGTCACCTCATTCGCAAGCTACTCTCCAAGCCGACTGTCATGCTTTTGCTCAATTCATGGGGTATTTGAAGAAGGCTGACACTCACCACACAGTCATCATGATGCAGGTGGAAAACGAGCCAGGAACATGGGGCAGCATGCGCGACTATTCCGCCAATGCACAGAAATTATTCGAACAATCTGTACCCAAGACTCTGCTCAATTCAGCAGTTCTGAAACAACTAAACATCCCTGCCGGCACCAAAGGCACATGGAGTGAGGTATTCGGCAATCGTGCCGATGAATATTTCCATGCATGGTCCGTTGCCAGCTTCATCGAGCAAGTGGCAAAGGCAGGCAAGGCCGTATATCCCATACCCATGTATGTCAATGTAGCCTTACGTGACCCTCTCACTAATCCCATGGCAACAGAATATGAAAGTGGAGGAGCAACGGATAACGTTATACCCATTTGGAAAGTAGCCGCACCTTCCATTGACTTATTAGCCCCTGACATATACCTTCAAGGCGATGAGAAGGTACTGAAAGTCATCGACCTCTATGCACGCGACGACAATGCCTTGATGGTACCCGAGACCTATAGCAATACAAAATATCTCTACAGTATCATTTCTAGAGGCATTTGTTATTCACCATTCGGTGTTGACACACGATGGAGACAGGCCGGTAACATAAAGAATTCAGTTGCCGATGAATACAAGATTCTTTCGCCCATGTCAAGGCAACTGGCCAAATGGAGCTTTGAAGGCAGAACTTATGCTGTCATCGAACCTCAGGACCATTCCGAACAAAGAATCGGTCTTGGCAATTGGGAAGCTGTCATCACTTTTGAAAACGGCGGACATTTCGGTCCTGCCCAAGACAAATCCAAACTTCAATCTGCTACTGGCAAAGTCCTGATTATAAAGCTGAACGACGATGAGTTCATCACTACCGGCATCAACTGCCACATCACTTTTGTCCCCATAGGTATAAACAAGGGCAAGGCATGGCAATACTTACAAGTCAAGGAAGGTCGCTATGAGGAAGGGCAGTTTAAGGCGACACGCATTCTCAACGGTGACCAGACTGACTGGGGCGGCCCCTCCATAGGCGAAGAACCTGTTCTGCTCGACATCACTCTGACTACAAGGTAATACATATATATTTTTAAATCATTTTATAATATACTATCAATCATGAAAAACAGATTATTGTTTTTAGCATTACTGCTTCTTCCGGCTTTTGGCGTCCAAGCGCAGCACATCACCGAGTACAAAACCATCAGTGGAACACAGCGGCTAGTGGCCAACGGGAAGCCTCTATTGTTGCTCAGCGGAGAGCTCCATAATTCGACTTCTGCATCCGAAGAATCATTGGACGCAGCCATGAAAACAGTCAAAGCCATGGGCCTCAATTCAGTAATTTCGGCCATCACTTGGGAACAGCTCGAACCCCAAAAAGGAAAATTTGATTACACCGTAACCGACTATACCGTGAAACTTGCTCAGCAATATGGCATGCGCGTAGTCGTATTGTGGTTTGGCACCTGGAAGAACGGTGAATCATCCTACGTACCGGTGTGGGTGAAGACTGACAGCGAGAAATATTTCCTTGCACGCAAGGCCGATGGGACCAAGACCACTACCATCTCTCCATTTTGTGAGGAAGCCTGCAAAGCTGATGCCAACGCTTTTGCCAAAATGATGGAACGTATCAAAGCCAAGGATACCCAAGGCCTCATTTCTGTAATACAGGTAGAAAATGAAACGGGTACCTTCGCCGACATCGACCATAGCAGCGCTTCGCTGAAAGCCTTTAGCGGTGAAGTCCCTGCCACCCTCATCAATTATATGAGCGCGCATAAGAACAGCCTTTATCCACGCCTCCTCCAACGTTGGAACGAGAACGGTAACCGCAAGAACGGGACATGGAAGGATGTATTCGGCGACAACAATGACTCTCGTCAGTTCTTCATGACATGGGCCTATGCCACCTACTGCAACCGTGTGGCCAAGGCAGGCAAGGATGTATATCCGCTGCCTATGTACATGAATTGCTGGCTTGCCAATGACGATGACAAACCTGGATCCTTCCCTTGCGGAGGCCCCGAAGCCAAAGTGCTCGACATCTACAAAGCTTTCGCCCCAAATATAGATTGGCTTTCCCCAGACATCTATGTACCCGATTTCCGCAGCATTTGCGGCAAGTATCACCGAACAGACAATCCTCTGTTCATTCCCGAGACGCAGCGTGAAGCAGGACCAGCCTACTATGCCTTTGGGGAGCACAACGCTATCTGCTATGCCCCTTTTGCCATAGAAGAATCCTACAATGACAAGTATCTGCTGGGCGAATACCGTGTGCTAGGCGAATTGCTGCCCTTCATAGCGGCCAATCAAGGCACCGGGCACATGCACGGCTTCATGCGTCAGGAAGGGACGGATGCTCAAAATGATTCTACAACCTTCACCATGGGTGACTACCGCATCATGGTGAAATATATCAAAGGCGAGCATCGTGCCCACGGACTTATCGTGCAAACCGCAAAAGATGAGTTCATTGTAGCAGGAGTTGGTGCTTTCCTCAACATCCACAGCCTTCAGAAAAACAGAGTATGCCGCCTCGCTTATGCTGAGGAATTGAAGTTCGAGGGCAATACGCCCCAAACCCTCCTCGTGCTCAATGGCGACGAGACTGCTCACCATTCCATGCTCTACTTGCGCGGACGCATGCCCAATGCCGACTATAAAGAATATGGATTCGATATTCCCGCTCCCTGGACCGATGTATCTTCCTTTCGTATATATGTGGAAGATTGGCAGAAACGCTACAAGGTATCGGGCATTTACAGAATCAAAGTTTACAGTTATCCGGAGAAATAAAAATGACATACTTTGCTGACTATCAAGAATGACTTCTCTTGAATCAGAGTGAATATATTGTTTTAAAATTATACTTTATTGCCTAAAAGAGCATTCCTTGCCTAAAATTGCCTCAGAGCAATGTTTAGGCTTGGAATTAGGCTCTGCCTTAAATTCTAGGATTTCCATTGTTTGAGTAGCATTCCTAAGCATATACCTTCCACCTTTCCGAGTTTTAAAAGAAATTACATCTTGTTTATCTAAGGTAAAAGGTACCGAATGATCTTCAGAAAAAAGTATGACTTTTTGTTTTGGCCATGGATTCTGAATACGACATACATTTCCCAATTCACTCTCTATATCTGCACCTGCAATAAATCCTTCTTTGTTCTTACAAGCTGAAACTCTAAAACCACCTCTTGCAAGCAGTGTAAAAGCTGTAGCCCAATCCTTTGGAGTAGCCGGAAATAGACGAATTTTGTTTTCGTGACTTTGTAAAAGCATTTCATTGACAGCAGTTCCAAATATTCCGATTGTTTCCATTCCACACTGTACAAAAGGATAAGTCCACAAGCCTGAGTTTCCCGTACCTGGCTTATTATAACGAGTGCGTTCATCAAAAATATAATCCCGTTGATCTGTAAGTTTATCCTCTCCCAAAAGAGAAGAATAACGCGATAGATTATTCCAATGATCAAGATTGTAAAATAGTCCTTGATTAAAGTGCTGCAGATAGGCAACCATATTGTGAAGCCTTTCTACAACTTTATCTGCAAGACCAAGTCGAGCAGAGACTATTGCTCCGGGCGTAATCGCATTGCGATAAGGAGGATGACGCAATGCTATCCTTTCTGCAATTGTAAAATAACGGCTACCTTTTTGATCAAGCCCTAGCAAATTTGCCGGAAAAACGGCTGTGGTATGTGCATCAAAATGATAAAATTGCATTTTCCCATAATTTTGAGGTGAAGGATAAAGTGAACCATCCGGTTTAAAAGCCATACCGAACATTTCTCCAACTCCCGGTACTTCGAGTATCGGTGGCTCCCACAAATGTTCCACCACATGCTTCCATTGCTTTATCTTTTCACGATCTTTACCAAGAATTTCTGCCGCTTTCATACAATTTTTGAACAAAGATTCTATCATATAGCGATCTGTAATGCAATTTTTTAAACCGTTAT
>CAZPEW010000126.1:371-1308 GCA_964585695.1 uncultured Lachnospiraceae bacterium | reverse complement strand
CATGTTCATAAGGTTGTGAAGGGTATATACTATATTCATTTTTAGCGGTATCCCACTTAAGATACTGGAGATAGAACTCTGCCGTTTTCTTCATAAAAGGATAAATAGTATCCGTAAGACATTTTTTATCACCCGTATATTCATAATAATCCCAAAAGATTGCTGCCATCTGGCTCGCGGGCGTAAAATTATTTACCATATTGTTCCATTCGGCACTCACCATTCTACCTGAAAAATCATGAGCTTCAGTCCACAAAATAGCATTTTTCACACCCCTTGCAGCAGCATAGGCTTCTGCCTGAGGCATAAGCCTGGCATAAGTTTTTATATACGGTTTTATAAGATCACAGTCATTTTCAGGAGCTAATCCCCAATAAGATTCTTGAGTATTCCAATGATGCGGAGTGACCCATTGACGAATATCATGATTCCATACCCACAGACTCCCATTAAAGGGAGCCAGGTACTGCCCTCGTGAAGAGCTGGCCATCAGATAACGTCTTAAATAGTAAATATTTTCCAAATAATCGTCGGCAAGATGCACAAAAGATCGCTTCCAGAAAGAATTCCACCATGACAAATGCTCTTCCTTTATCCGATCAATACCCTTCTGGTCAGCTTTATCCAACAAACTGACAGCAGCCATTGCAGGTGTCTTATCTTCACGCGAAGTAACTACAGAAATTAAAATTTGAAAATGACTGGATTTACACGTTCCTATATGGAAGGAGGCCGTTCGATCATTCAGGACACTAGGAACAGTTTCTGATTTTAGAATACGACAAGCCATACAAAAAGAAAGCCCTCCGGAAAAAGTATCAGTAACAAGAATATCGCGTTTCCATACTTGAGCTTTTGCTAAACCAAGTCCTTCAGAAACGTCCTTGCTATAGCCTCCATACCAACCGCCAAAATCACGACTACCCCATCGTCCCAA
>CAZPEW010000126.1:0-361 GCA_964585695.1 uncultured Lachnospiraceae bacterium | reverse complement strand
ATGACTAGTTGGAGTTTGACCTTTTTCGTTTCTGCTCTATGGATTCTTTATGAAAGAGGACAATTTGTAATTCCAAGTCATCTGCAATCCCAAGCTAATATTGAAGAATATTCAGTATTACTGACTTCACAATCAAGAACCCAAACATTAGAACCAACATCAAGCCAAGACTCTACACGGACATTCGAAAAAGGTGTTTTGCTTTCAATGGTAGCCAAAGCATGACGAAGAGACAATCGTGCCTCGAAATTTTTCAGATAGAGATAATCAAAGCAAGGTATACCGAAATCTACATTCAATTGTCCAGCCGAGCGTAACGTCATGCGCCCTTTTTCCGGAATATCATATAAATCGATCTTAT
>CAZPEW010000125.1:0-7142 GCA_964585695.1 uncultured Lachnospiraceae bacterium | reverse complement strand
GCAATACGGAAGCAGGCGGAAAATCAGAAGAGGAAGAAGCAGCCATTTACTGCAGCACACTGCTGCAGGGAGCAGGCAGCGCAGGACCGACCGTAGCAGCGATCGGTACGGATGAAATGGGGCAGGGTGATCCCGGACTCGGACATATTCTGATCAAGAGCTTTTTCTATGCAATGGCGCAGATGGATACGCTTCCGGAGACCATTCTTTTCTTCAACGGCGGTGCAAAGCTTACGATTGAAGGCGCAGAAACGCTTGCAGATATCAAGGCGCTGGAGGAACGCGGCGTAAAAATCCTGACCTGCGGAACCTGCCTCGATTTCTACGGAATCAAGGACCAGCTGCGCGTCGGCGGAGTAACCAACATGTATTCCATTGCAGAAACCATGATGAAAGCCGGAAAGGTTATCCGGATATGATTTATCTGAACAACGCAGCGACGTCGCAGCATAAGCCGGAGTGTGTGATTGAGGCAGTGACCCAGGCAATGCGGGAGTACGGCAGTGCGGCAAGAGGCGCGAATGTCTCTTCACTGGAGCCCTCCCGGATGGTTACCGCACTCCGCGCAGAGCTTGCCGGGCTGTTCGGCTTCTCTTACCCGGAGCGGGTTGTTTTTACCATGAATGCAACGCAGGCGCTGAATACAGTCCTTTTCGGGCTGTTCCGGCCGGGAGACCATGTGATTGCCACAGACCTGGATCATAATGCAGTTCTGCGTCCGCTTTATGAGCTGAGGAAGCAGTCGGTCGCAGCGGACTTTGTACCTGCCGACCGTCGGGGATGTATTGACATTCGCGGCTTTGAGCGGCTGATCCGGCCGGAAACAAAGGCCATTGTCTGTACACATGCCTCCAATCTGACAGGAAATGTGCTGGATATTGAGGCAATTGCGGCAGTGGCAAGACAGCACCGGATTCTGTTTATCCTGGATGCCTCACAGACCGCCGGTGCTTTTCCGATTGACATGGAAAAAACAGGAATAGATATCCTCTGCTTTACCGGACATAAGAGCCTTTTGGGGCCGCAGGGGACAGGCGGACTTCTGGTACGGCCGGGGATCGGCATCCGCCCGCTGATCATGGGCGGCACCGGCATCCGTTCCTTTGAGGATACACAGCCGGAAGCCTATCCGGAGCATCTGGAGGCGGGAACCCTCAACAGCCACGGACTGGCCGGACTGCTGGCGGCAGTGCGCTTCATCCGTGAGACGGGGATTAAAACGATCCATGACCGTGAATCTGCGCTTGCCCGGCAGTTCTGTCAGGGCGTCCGGGAGATTCCAGGTACCGTGCTTTACGGCGATTTTCCGGCTGATTTCCGTCAGCGTGCGCCGATTGCCGCCATGAATATTGCGGGGATGGATTCCTCGGAATTTGCAGATATTTTATCTGCTGACTATGATATCCAGGTACGGGCCGGCGGACACTGTGCGCCGCGGATGCACCGTGCGCTCGGAACCGATAAAACAGGTGCGGTGCGTTTTTCTTTTGGCTATTACAATACGCCGGAGGAGGTGGCTGCAGCTGTGCAGGCAGTCCGGGAAATTGCGGAAGAGGCAGGCAGATGTTAAAAAAAGAACCTAAAATTGTTGCGGTGTTTCACAGCACAACGGATGCCTGCGAGACGGAGCGGCTTTGCAGAGATGCGGGTGTCAGAGGCAGGATCATTCCGGTGCCGACGGATATTTCCGCGGACTGCGGACTTGCATTTATGATGCCGCCGGAGGAGAAGGAAGCATTCGAGAGAGCCATCTGCGGCCGCGTGGTCCCGATGGGCTATTATGAAAGACTTCTGCGCAGAGCAGAACAGAGCTGTAAAGGAGAAAAGATTTATGCTGGTTTACATAAGAGGTGCCGGAGATATTGCGAGCGGCATTGCAGTGAGATTATACAGGGCGAGGATGCAGATCGTGATGTCTGATCTTCCGGTTCCGACTGCGGTCCGCCGGACCGTGAGCTTCTCGGAGGCAATCCGCCTCGGGGAAACGGAGATGGAGGGCATACGGGCAGTGCGTGCGCGGGATGCGGCCGAAGTGCGAAAAATACTTGCGGAGGGAAATATTGCGGTGCTTGCAGATCCGGAGGGGCAAGAGATTCCGGTGCTTAAGCCGGATATCCTCGTGGATGCGATTCTGGCCAAGAGGAATATCGGCACGACCAAAGATATGGCGCGTCTTGTACTCGGAATCGGTCCGGGTTTTACGGCAGGCGAGGACTGTCATGCAGTGATCGAAACCATGCGCGGGCATACCATGGGACGTGTGCTTTATTCCGGGCAGGCGATTAAAAACACCGGTGTTCCGGGGAATGTCGGCGGGTATACGGTAGAACGTGTGCTGCGCGCTTCCGGCGACGGCATATTCCATCCGCTGAAGGAGATCGGCAGTCTTGCGGAAGAGGGAGAGACCGTTGCCATGGTAGAGACTGCGTCCGGGAATCTGCCGGTGCTCACGGTTATAGCCGGGATGATCCGCGGTATGCTGCAGGACGGCGTACCGGTACACACCGGGATGAAGAGCGGCGATGTGGATCCCAGAGGCGCGGGTGTTGATTTCCATGAGGCCTCGGACAAGGCACTTGCAATCGGCGGCGGTGTACTGGAAGCGATCCTTCACTTTACAGGAGAATGATATATGGAAGATATTAAATTAACCAAACTGACAGAGTGTTCCGGCTGCGGGGCAAAGGTCGGTGCCGGAGAGCTGGTAAAGCTCCTGCACAATTTAAAGGTGCATGAGGATAAAAATCTGCTGGTCGGCTACGACCGTTCGGATGATGCATCTGTTTATAAGGTTTCGGAGGATCTTGCCATTGTGCAGACAGTGGATTTCTTCCCGCCGATAGCGGATGACCCGTATACCTTTGGCGCGATTGCGGCTGCCAATGCACTTTCTGATGTTTATGCAATGGGCGGAGAGCCTAAGACAGCCCTGAATATCATGATGGTTCCTGAGGATATGCCGAAGGAAACGGTGCATGAGATTCTGCGCGGCGGCTATGACAAGGTCTATGAGGCAGGTGCCATCATTACCGGCGGCCACAGCATCTATGACAGGGAACCGAAATACGGTATGGCAGTCACAGGCTTTGTGCATCCGGCGCACATTCTCAGCAATTCCGGTGCAAGGCCGGGGGATGTGCTGATTTATACAAAGCCGGTCGGTATTGGTGTCCTGACAACTGCAGAAAAAGGCGGTCTGCTGGGGCAGGAGAGCATCCGCCGTGTGGAAGAGCTGATGATGACGCTCAATAAATATCCGCGGGATATTATGGTGAAATACCAGGTGCATGCCTGCACGGATATTACCGGATTCGGTATGCTGGGGCATCTGTATGAGCTTGCAAACGGCTCTGACACCGAGGTGCACGTGCATGTTCCGGAGATCGATTTCCTGCCGGAGGCCAGGGAATTTGCTGCAATGGGTATCCTGCCTGCCGGTGTCTACCGCAACCGTCATTATGCAGAGGCGGCAGTGAATCCGGGAGATACGGAGCTTTCCGTACAGGATCTTCTGTATGATCCGCAGACTTCCGGCGGCCTGATGATTGCTGCTGCAGAAGAGGACGCGGCGGCGCTGATTGCGGAGCTTTCCGGAGATCCGAGGATTCCGGACGTGCAGAGGATCGGAGAAGTCCGTGCCTATGGCGGCGGAGAACGGATCTACCTGGAGAAATAACGGAAGCATTTAAGAACATAAAGAAAAACAGGAAGCGCATCCCGATTGTGATAATGGGATGCGCTTCCTGTTTTTCTATAAATTAGAGGATAAATTTGTCTCTGGAGGAGACTTTATATTCATGGAGTAATGGAGACTCCGTGAAATCATTTGATACAGCGATTCTTAACGGATCAATTCTTAACGGATCACTTGCCGATAATTCTGGTTCCTGTGGAACCGTTGAGCGCATCCTTGGCTTTTTCAAGCAGTGTGATGAGCGCGGTTTTCCCTTCTCCGGAAGCGGCAAACTGCATGCCTGCCTGAACCTTGGGAAGCATGGAACCAGGTGCAAACTCGCCCTCGTCCGCATATTTCTGCGCTTCTGCAGTTGTCATCTGGTCAAGCCACTTCTGATCCGGTTTTCCGTAATGAACGGCAACCTTCTCAACGGCTGTCAGAATGATCAGCATATCCGCATCCAGACTCTCTGCAAGCAGAGCAGCTGCAAAATCCTTGTCGATTACTGCAGAAGCACCGGCAAGATGCTTGCCCTCGGAAACGACCGGAATTCCGCCGCCGCCGCAGCAGATTACGATGTTGCCTTCATCTGCCATGGCACGGATTGCGGAGAGTTCAATGATCTCCTTCGGCTTAGGGGAAGCAACGACACGGCGGTAGCCTCTGCCGGCATCCTCTTTTACAATCCAGCCGCGCTGTCCGGCTTCCTTGAGTGCCTGATCCTTATCCATAAATCTGCCGATCGGCTTGGATGGCGCATTGAATGCAGGATCATCCTTGTCGACGCGTACCTGTGTAACCATGGTAGCGATCGGCGGAACATTTTCATTTCTGTTGAGGAATTCCTCGCGGAGTGCATTCTGGATATCATAACCGATATATGCCTGGCTCATTGCAACACAGACAGAAAGAGGAGTCGGGTTTGATCCCTCGAGCTGTGCATGCTCTGTCATGGCATTGTTGATAACACCAACCTGCGGTCCGTTTCCGTGGACTATGACAACCTGGTTTCCGTCATCAACGAGATCCACAATAGCCTTTGCAGTCACCTTTACGGCTTCCATCTGCTCCGGCAGATTATTGCCGAGGGCGTTTCCGCCCAGGGCAATAACAACTTTTTTCTTAAAGTTTTTCATATATACTCCCTGTAGAGATGATTTACCGGCAATTACCTGAATCAGTCGGCAAACTTACGAGCCTGGCCCCTCTTCTCGAGCTCAGCGAGAACTGCTGCCGGATCCTTGAACTTCTCAAGCATGATCATGGCTGCGATAACATACGGCTTGTAGCTGGCTTCCTTGTAAAGCGGATCTCTGTAACGGTCGAATACGGAACCGTCAACCTCACCTTCCTTGCAGGAAACACCGGAGATATCAGCCGGCAGACAGTGGAGATACAGAGCCTTGCCATCCTTTGTAAGCTTCATCATTTCCTCTGTGCAAGCCCAGTCCTTATGCTCGGCATTCTGTGCAAGGAGCTCCTTCTCAAGCTTCTTGATGCCCTCTGTGTCGCCCTCACCGTAAAGGTTGGTTCTCTTTTCCATAGCTGCAAACGGAGCCCAGGACTTAGGATAAACGATATCTGCATCCTTGAATGCTTCCTTCATATCATTTGTAACCTTAAAGGAACCGCCGGAAGCCTCGGCATTCTTCTTTGCAACCTCAGCAACCTCTGGCATAACCTCATATCCTTCCGGATGAGCCAGAACAACTTCCATGCCCAGTCTTGTGAACAGACCGATTACGCCCTGCGGAACAGAAAGCGGCTTGCCGTAAGAAGGTGAGTAAGCCCAGCTCATGGCAATCTTCTTGCCCTTCAGGTTCTCAATGCCGCCGAGCTCATGCATAACATGAAGTGCATCAGCCATACACTGTGTCGGATGGTCGATATCGCACTGCAGATTAACCAGTGTCGGACGCTGCTCAAGGATTCCGTCCTTGCGTCCCTGCTCTACAGAATTGGCAACCTCATGCATATAGGCATTTCCCTTGCCGATGTACATATCATCACGGATACCGATTACATCAGCCATGAAAGAAATCATGTTGGCTGTTTCACGTACAGTCTCGCCGTGTGCAACCTGTGACTTGCCCTCATCCAGATCCTGTACCTCAAGACCAAGGAGATTGCATGCAGATGCGAATGAAAAACGGGTTCTGGTAGAGTTGTCTCTGAAAAGGGAGATGCCGTGTCCGGAATCAAAAACCTTTGTGGAGATGTTTCTCTCTCTTAAGTTTCTGAGAGCATCGGCAACTGTCCATACAGCCTTCAGCTCATCATCTGTTTTCTCCCATGTAAGGAAGAAGTCATTTAAATACATATCATCTGTCTTTAAGTTCTTGAGGGTCTCAAGGAAATCCTTTAATTCTTTTGCCATGATTATTATTCTCCTGTTTTATGAAATTGTTAACGGAAACTGATGACAGCTTCTGCCGGCCGTACGGACCGGAGAAGCCGGAATACATAGGGTACTGATTAATCGCAGTAGTACTGCGGAAGAGCAGCGTAGAATGCTGCGCAGGTTACAAGGTCCTTTTTCCAGGTAATCTCATTAGGTGCATGTGCCTGTGCCTCAGCGCCAGGTCCGAAGCCGATTACAGGGATTCCGTTTCTGCCCATGATGGAAACACCATTGGTAGAGAAGGTCCACTTGTCAAGAAGCGGTCTTACGGCTCTTTCCTCAACGGTCTGCTCATCACCGATTCTGCTGTCGCCGAAAAGATCTGTATATGCAGCAACAGAAGCCTTGCATACCTTGTGATCCTCAGGAATTACCCATGTCGGGAAGTAGCACTCGATCGGATAAACAAGACCTGTGTAGGATGCTCTGTCATAGTTGTACATGGTAACCTTGACATCCTCACCGTACTTCCTGACTGCAGGAAGCTGACGGATTTCCTCAAGGCAGGATTCCCATGTCTCGCCGACTGTCATACGTCTGTCAAGCGATACAGCGCAGGAGTCAGCAACAGCACATCTTGAAGGAGAGGTGTAGAAGATCTCAGAAGCTGTAACAGTGCCGCGACCGAGGAATCTTGCTTCCTTCCATTCCTTGTTGAACTTAGGATTCAGCATCTTTACGAGACCCTTGATCTCTGTAGACTCTGCATCGCCGTTGTTGTTTAAAGCTCTTACATCCTGGAGGATGTCAGCCATCTTGTAAATTGCGTTGTCGCCTCTCTCCGGAGCGGAGCCGTGGCAGGAAACGCCCTTTACATCGATACGGATCTCCATACGTCCGCGCTGTCCTCTGTATAGACCGCCGTCTGTAGGCTCGGAAGAAACCACGAATTCAGGACGGATCTTATCTTCCTTGCAGATATACTCCCAGCAGAGACCGTCGCAGTCCTCTTCCTGGACAGTGCCGACAACCATGACTCTGTACTTATTGTTGAGGAGTCCGAGATCCTTCATGATCTTTGCTGCGTAAACTGCGGAAACAGTTCCGCCGAGCTGATCGGAAACA
>CAZPEW010000124.1:0-7201 GCA_964585695.1 uncultured Lachnospiraceae bacterium | reverse complement strand
AATATAGCCTCGAAACAGCCATCTGAATGCGGAAAAATCAGCTAGAATCAGCATGCAGTCCCAAATCTAGCTGATTTAAGCCGGTAAAATCGAGAAAAATACTCAGAAAAGCAGCTAGAATGAGTGACAAATTCCAAATCTGGCTGAACCTGCGCATGTTCAGCCGAATGGTTGAATGAATTCCAAATCCCGCTGAATCTGATCATGTTCAGCCGAATGGTTGTAAAATCTTTATTTTTATACCTGGCGGGTTTAAAAGACTGAACTTGATGATGCTGTCCGGGACACATGAATTTCCCGGATCTTTTTCTCTAAACCTTACCTGGAATCTTACTGGCTTCCTCTCTTGAATATTTCATAAAATTTAATTTAATCAGCTGTTTTTCATACCTTCGAGCGGTATAATTAAAAATATAATCAACATCTGCAAACAGCATGGTGCTGCCTGACGGGGATTGCTGCTCCCGGCTGGTGTACGCCGGAAAATGATGGAGAGCCGGTCTGCGGGCAGGGTCTCCATATATCAGCCTTTAATATGAAATAACTTCGCAAATAATAGTACAGCAGGTTTAAAAGTGCAGATGATTTCAGCGTTGTTTCAGAGACGGGATTTATAATAAGCCCGCTGTCGGAGGAGGTTTTGAATGCTGAAAAAATATTTATCTCTTGTTTTTCTGCTGATCGGCATTTCTACAGTCCTCAGCGGATGCAGTGCAGGAAATGCAGGGGAAAGCAGGAATGCAGATGCAGCCACAGCTGCAGGTGCGGGAACAGATTCATCCGCAGGTCCGGCGGCACGTGTTGAGGGTAAACAGTTTCTGCTGAGAGGGGCGGATGGAAGCTATCAGGCGGTGTTTCTCAATGGCGTGAACATCGGCTCGGCGAAGCCCGGGACCTTCCCCGGTGAGCTTGCAGTTACCAAGGATGAATATCTGCGGTGGTTTGGTGAGATAGCGGCGATGAATGTCAACGTGATCCGGGTTTATACGATCCAGATGCCGGACTTCTATGATGCACTTGCCGAATACAATAAAAAAGCTGACAGGAAACTGTATCTGATGCAGGGGATTTATCTGAATGAGGATGTAATCGCAAAGTATAATGATGCGCTTAGCAAGGAGAGCGGACTTCAGGATACATTCGAATCGGATATCAGGACAGCCGCGGATATCCTCCATGGGAATGCGGATGTGGAAAAGAAAAACGGCTACGCCGGCGGAACATACAAATCTGATGTATCGGATTATACGATCGGGTGGATCCTGGGGATCGAATGGGGTGCTGATTTTGTCAGTAATACCAATAATGCGCATCCGGATGAAACCTCTTTCACCGGGAAGTATGTCTATACGTCAGACGCCTCGCCTTTTGAAGTATTCCTTGCGCAGGCGGCAGAGACGGCAGTTTCCTATGAGATGGAGAAGTACAATACCGGGAGGCCGGTGGCATTCTGCAACTGGGCTACGACAGATCCGCTCAGTCATCCGAATGAACCCAACCCGCAGGTAGAGGATGTGGTATCCGTTGTAGCGGAGCACATAAAAGCGACGGATGAATTTAAGGCAGGCTTTTTTGCTTCATATCATGTTTATCCGTATTATCCGGATTCCTTCAGCTATGACCGTAAATATCTGCAGGAGAATCCGGCAGATCCTTATCTTGCTTATCTGAAAGAGCTGAATGCCTATCATTCGATGCCGGTTTTTGTGGCAGAATATGGCATACCGTCATCACGCGGCATTGCGCATAAAAATGCTGCCAGCGGCCTTTCACAGGGCTATGCTACGGAACAGCAGCAGGCGGAATGGCTGATTTCCATGAATAAGGATATCAAGGCAGCAGGCTGTATGGGCGGACTGATTTTTTCCTGGCAGGATGAATGGTTTAAAAAGACCTGGAACACAATGGATTATGAAGATAATGACAGACGTCCGTACTGGCATAATCTGGAAAGCCCGGAGGAATGCTTCGGCCTGCTTGCATTCGCAGCGGGGGCAAAAAAAGATGTCATAACACTGGATGGAAAGGCGGATGAATGGTCTGCAAAGGATCTGGTATCGGAAAACGGTGATCTGAAGCTTTTGGTAAAATATGATACGGACAATGTTTATCTGCTTGTGCAGTCAGACACACTGAATCTGGATACGGATACCATTCTGATTCCGATTGATACAATCGGCGATCAGGGAAATACGGAAGACCGGTCTTCCGGCTGTACTTTTGAAAGAGGAGCTGATTTCCTGCTGCGTATCCACGGAAAAGAAGACACAGAACTGATGAATGATCTATATTATGATGTTTTTCAGTTTGATTATGGCAGACAGCTGAAGATGGTGCCTTTCATTCAAAATCAGGATCAGAAGGATTCGGGGATTTTCAGCAGTATTAATCTTGTGCTGAGCCGGAAGATGCATCTCCCCGAAACCAATCAGGATATTCCGTTTCAGAAATTCAACACAGGGAAACTGCTTTACGGAAACGGCGATCCGGAGAGCGCAGATTACAGCTCTCTTGCGGATTTTGCTTCGGACGGCGATACTCTGGAGATCCGGATTCCGTGGGAGCTCCTCAATGTCACGGATCCGTCTTCCAGAGAAATACTGGCGGATTTCAACAGCAGCGGGGAGATTTCCTCACAGCCTGCGGAGGACTTCTATTTTGGAATCTGCAGGGATGCGAATGCAGGCACCCCGGTTTTAATGAACGCCTGGAACTGGGATGCCTGGGATGCACCCGTGACGCATGAGAGATTAAAGCAGTCATATTATCTGCTGCAGAGCTATTTTGCGGATGAACAGAAATAAATCAGACAGAAGAAGTATATTTCCGGGGAAAGGACTATGGAGATTAATTCGGTTTTACAGGAAATCATAAATCAGCTGGTGTGGATCATGGCTCTGATACTGGTTCTTCTGACAGTGGCCATGCTGATTTTCCATGCGCTGTCGCAGGTATCCAAGGCGCGGCGGGAACGTATCCGCAGAGGGATTGCCTCACTGCTGTCGGAGCCGGCGGAAGATGCAGTGACGGATCAGCCTGCGCCCGTCCGGTCCGGGCAGAAGCATCCGGAATCAGGTCAGCCTGCGCCAAAAGCACTGGCAGATTTCCTTGCTGTGCCTGGAATCTGCAGCAGGAACGGACTGCAGGTTCTGACCAAGCTTCCGATGTCGGAGCCGGAGATTGCCAGAATAAGAATGTATGCGGATGCAGAGCCTTACAGGACATATCTGCATCGCAGCATTGCGGAAAAAAGCAAGGATACGCAGCTTCTGGTGATGAAGCTGACGGCGCGGATGCGGCTGCATGGTTTTACGGAAGATGTGGAGCGCACGGTGCTGAGGTATCGCACAGACAGCGATGCACAGCAGATCGGGCTGATGTCTTTGTTTGTGAATGGAGACCTGGAGGCTATCTGCCGTCTGTTCGGCATGCAGGATTATAAGATCCTTCTGTCCTTCCGGCAGATTATGGAACTGTTTTACAGCTACGGCGGAGACACGGCGGTTCTTTATCAGAGACTGCTCCATATGCCGACGGATGTTTATGTAAAGCGGGCATGCCTGCAGGGCATCGGCAGCAATCATATGACAGGCATGATCGGGGAGGTGCTTCCGTATCTGCATTCGCCGGATATGAATATGCAGATCGATGCAGTCAGGACGGTCGGCATTCTGCAGTATACGGGTGCGGAGGAGGTGCTCCTGCAGCTTGCGGAGGCACCGGAGTGGCAGCTGCGCCAGACTGTCGCAGACTGTCTGGCCAGACTGGATATGGAGAAATATTATCCGGTGATTTTAAAAATGCTGACAGACCGCGAATGGTGGGTCCGGTTCCATGCGGCTTCTGCACTTCTCAAATATGAGGACAGGAGCAGGGTGCTGCGGGATACAGCCGGTCTGAATGATCGTTTTGCCTCGGAAATCATCAGCTATATGATTGAGAGGGAGGCTATTCTGGAGGGTGACGTATCATGAATACTGGCATAATCGTTTTTATTGCAAAGGTCATAGACTGGTTCTCACTGCTGTATATTCTGACCATCAATACGATATATCTGATTCAGCTGCTGACTGCGTCCGCGGCGCTTAAAAAATATGTGAGGACGCTGCGGTATTCGGATTATGACCGTTACCAGGGATCCAGGAATATGGTGCCGATCAGTCTTCTGGTACCGGCCTATAATGAAGAGCTGACGATTGTCGACAATGTCCGGAATCTGCTTTCGCTGACGTATCCGGAGTATGAGGTTATTGTTGTGAATGACGGTTCAAAGGACAGGACGCTTGCCGAACTGATGACGGCTTTCCGTCTGATTCCGATCCATCAGCCTTACCGGGAGTCCATCAGGACCAAGAAAGTCAGAACGGTGTACCGTTCCGCGCTGTATCCGAATCTCATTGTCATGGATAAGGAAAACGGGGGTAAGGCGGATGCGCTGAATGCGGGTATCAATGCTTCTTCGTATCCGATCTTTGTGTCCATTGATGCGGATTCCATACTGGAAAAGAAGTCGCTGCTTAAGATCATCTATGTATTCATGAATCATCCGGAGTGCGTTGCGGTCGGCGGCATTGTGAGGATCGGCACCGGCTGTAAAATTGTCAACAGCCAGATTGAGAGTATCGGTCTGTCCGGGAAGCCGCTTGTCATGCTGCAGACCAATGAGTATCTGAGAGCCTTCCTGACAGGACGGATCAGCTTCGGGCATATGGGAATGCTGCTGATCATATCCGGTGCTTTCGGCGCCTTTAACAAGCAGGCGGTCATCGCTGCCGGAGGATATACGACAGACTGTATCGGCGAGGATATGGAGCTGGTAGTCAAACTGCATAAATATATGATAGAAAACCGCAGGAAATATTCGATCCGCTTTCTGCCGGATCCGATCTGCTGGACGCAGCCGCCGGAGAAGCTCGGCGACCTGCATAAGCAGCGGAAGAGATGGCAGATCGGCCTGATTGATACGCTGAAGCTGCACCGCGATATGGTATTTAATGTAAAGTACGGAAAAATCGGCATGTTGTGCCTCCCGTACTACTGGATCTTTGAATTTCTGGGACCGCTGATCGAGACACTGGGATATTTTGTTGTCCCGGTTTCCTGGATATTTGGTTTCATCAATGTGAAGTTTATGCTGACCTTTTTCCTGGTGGCGATCCTGTACGGGAGTATTCTGTCAGTAGGTGCGCTGTTCATGGAGGAAAGCACCTTCCAGAAATATCCGCAGGTTTCACAGATTCTGTATCTCTTTTTATATGCTTTCCTGGAAAATCTGGGCTACCGTCAGCTGAATACGCTGTATCGTGTAGAGGGTATGTTTGCCTATCGCAGGCAGCGCTCCCAGTGGGGCAGTATCGAGAGACATGCGTTTGATGACTGAAAAATGATGCATGGATCCGGCCAATGCGGGCTTTTTATAATGATACTTATGTATTACCCTGGGGTTTCATTGCCCTGGGGTTTCATTGCCCTGGGGTTTTTATTGCCCTGCGGTTTTTAATTACATGGGTTTTCCTGCCCTGGGTTCTTCCAGGCAGGCCTAAAGACAGGTATATTCATGCCCGGCCTGTTAGGGCTTTTGCTGGATTGAAATATGATACGACTTTTAAAATTGTTGAAATCTTGAACGAATCAGCTGATTTTCACAAGGTTAAGCAGTATAATTAGAAAATCAGTTATGAATATGTGTCCGGCGGCGGGGAGGGCTTTTGCCTGAAGCATTGCTGTGGCATCGTTCACGGATTTGACGAGGAGGAAGTGTATGAAAGACAAGATTTTTGGCGTGCTTCAACGTGTGGGACGTTCCTTTATGCTACCGATTGCACTGCTCCCGGTAGCTGGCATTCTGCTTGGCATCGGCAGCTCATTTTCCAACACCACAACGATAGAGACGTATGGGATGACGGCGATTCTCGGAGACGGGACGCTGCTGCATTCGCTGATGATGATTTTTAATGCAGTCGGCAATGCGGTTTTCAGCAATCTGGCAATGCTGTTTGCGGTCGGCGTTGCAGTCGGTATGGCAAAGAAGGAAAAAGAGGTCGCTGCGCTTGCTGCAGTGGTTGCTTATTTTGTCATGAATACAGCTATCAATGCCATGCTGCAGATCAACGGGAAAATCCTTGCGGACGGCAGCATTGCACCGGATGTGCTGAGCGGAACCATTGCACAGACAGTCGGCATCCAGTCATTGCAGATGGGCGTATTCGGCGGCATTATTGTCGGTCTTGGAGTCGCAGCGCTGCACAATCGTTACTATAAAATCGTGCTTCCGAATGCGGTTTCTTTTTTTGGCGGGAGCCGTTTTGTGCCGATCGTTTCTACGGTTGTTTATATGTTTGTCGGCATTCTGCTTTATTTTGTATGGCCGGTTGTACAGAGCGGCATCAATGCGCTGGGCGGACTGGTGCAGGGCAGCGGATATATCGGCACACTGATATTCGGACTCATCAAACGGGCACTGATTCCATTTGGTCTGCATCATGTATTTTACATGCCGTTCTGGCAGACGGAAGTCGGCGGTTCCATGGAGGTCGCCGGCCAGATGTATTACGGCGGCCAGAATATTTTCTTTGCGCAGCTTGCGCATGCGAATGAAATCACGCACTTCAGTCCGGATGCCTGCCGGTATTTCTCAGGTGAGTTCATTTTTATGATTTTTGGTCTGCCGGGTGCGGCGCTTGCAATGTATCAGACGGCAAAACCGGAAAAGAAGAAGCAGGCCGGCGGTCTCCTTCTGTCGGCGGCACTTGCTTCCATGCTGACAGGCATCACAGAGCCGATCGAGTTCTCATTTCTCTTTGTTGCGCCGATGCTTTTCGGCGTACAGGTTCTGCTTGCAGGTTCCTGCTATATGGTGGCGCACATCCTTGGAATCGCAGTCGGGCTTACTTTTTCCGGCGGACTCCTCGATCTGTTTTTCTTTGGTATCCTGCAGGGAAATGCAAAAACCAGCTGGCTTCTGATCATTCCGGTCGGAATCATCTATTTCCTTCTGTACTATTTTATATTCAGGACATTGATCATCCGATTCAATCTTAAGACGCCGGGACGTGAGGATGATGATATTGAGACAAAGCTTTATACCACGGCGGATTACAAGGCAAAGACAGCCGGAACGGCAGCATCCGTTTCCGCAGGGGGTGCTGCAGGCATTGCTGCAGGTGCCGGAACAGGTGCAGATGCTGCGGCGATTCTGGGC
>CAZPEW010000123.1:0-7287 GCA_964585695.1 uncultured Lachnospiraceae bacterium | reverse complement strand
TCCACTTCAGAAGTTTATACCAAGGTAAAGGCAGAAGCCGGAAAACCGTCTGCGGATGTATGGTTCGGCGGTACAACGGATCCGTATAACGAGGCAGTACGTGACGGTCTGCTGGAGACTTATGAAGCAAAGAATGCTTCTCATCTGATCGGCGATCAGTATAAAGATCCTACCAATCAGTGGTATGGCATTTATAAGGGAATTCTCGGATTCATGGTAAACAATGAGGAACTGAAGCGCCTCGGCATTGAGGCTCCAAAGACCTGGGACGATCTGATCAAGCCGGAATACAAGGGACTGATCATGATGTCCAATCCGAATACGGCAGGTACCGCAAAGCTGATCATCAATACGATGGTGCAGATGAAGGGGCATGACAAGGCAATGGAATACTTCAAGGCACTCGATAAGAATGTCATTCAGTATACCAAGTCCGGCTCCGGCCCGTCCAAGATGGTAGGTCCGGGAGAGTGCGTCATCGGTATCGGCTTCCTGCATGACGGAATTTATCAGACACTGCAGGGCTATGACAATATCGGCCTGGTCGTTCCGGCAGACGGAACATCCTATGAGATCGGTGCCACTGCAATCTTTAAAGGCGCTGCACATCCGAATGCAGCCAAGCTCTGGATTGAATATGCATTGTCTCCGGACTGCGTAAATCTTGCAAAGGACAACGGTTCCTACCAGTTCCTTGTAATTGATAATGCAGAGCAGCCTAAGGAAGCCAAGGAATTTGGTCTGGATATGAATAACACCATTGACTATGATTTTGAGGATGCAAAGGCAAATTCCGAGAAATATGTGGAGGATTTCTTCACAGCACTGGGAAGCAACAAGGATGCTGCAGACAGCAGCCGTTTCCTGACGGAATAAGAATGATAATCTGGCTGCGTAAGGGCATTTCTTTACGCAGCCTTTTTTATTGGCACAGCAGTATAAGGAGGTTTTTATGGCCAAGGGGCAGAGCGCGGAGCTTGAACGGAAAAAATTTTACGGGGATCCGGTCATGGTCAGCGTCATAATTGTTCTGATCATATTTTTGCTTTTATTTATTCTGTACCCGCTTCTGATGCTTCTTGTGGACAGTTTCCTGAAGGACGGAAAGCTGACAACAGAGGTGTTTCAAAGAGTACTGAGTCTGGAGAGATTCCGCAATGCATTTAAAAATACGCTTGTACTGGGCTTCCTGGTAGGCCTGCTTTCAACTGCGGCAGGACTTTTGTTTGCGTATACAGAGGAGTACGTGCAGCTTAAAACCAAGGTCCTCAGCAGACTTTTCAAGCTGGTGTCCATGCTGCCGGTGGTATCTCCGCCGTTTGTGCTCTCGCTTTCCATGATCATGCTTTTCGGGCGTTCCGGTATCATTACAAGATCTCTGCTCCATATCTATAATTCCAATATTTATGGTCTCAAGGGCATTGCCATAGTGCAGGTACTGACGTTCTTCCCTGTCTGCTATATGATGCTTAAGGGACTTCTTAAAAACATTGATCCGTCGCTGGAAGAAGCAGCGAGGGATATGGGTGCAAGCCGTTTCAAGGTATTTACCAGTGTGACATTTCCGCTGCTGCTGCCGGGACTCGGCAATGCTTTCCTTGTAACCTTTATTGAATCGGTTGCGGATTTTGCCAACCCTATGATGATCGGCGGTTCCTATGATACACTGGCAACCACCATTTATCTGCAGGTTACCGGTGCGTACGATTCAGAGGGTGCTGCGGCTATGTCAGTCGTTCTCCTGTCTCTGACGGTAATCCTTTTCCTGATACAGAAATACTATCTGGAAAAGAAAACGGCAGCTACACTGACCGGTAAGGCCAGCCGGGCGCGAATGCTGATTACCGATACGAGTGTGCGCGCACCGCTGACGGTATTCTGCTCCATTGTTGCCGTATTTGTCCTTCTCCTGTATATCATGGTGCCGATCGGCGCGATGTTTAAGCTTTGGGGCAGAGATTATTCGCTTACCCTGAAGTGGTTCCAGTACATGATGAAGACCAGCGGGCTCAAGGCCTTTAAGGATTCATTCCTGCTGTCACTGATCTCGGCACCGATTACGGCATTCCTTTCCATGGTTATTTCTTATCTTGTCGTAAAACGTCATTTTAAGGCGAAAGGCTTCATCGAGTTTGTTTCCATGCTTGCAATGGCGGTACCCGGCACAGTTCTCGGTATCGGCTATATCCGCGGTTATGCCAACGGACTTTTCCAGAGCGGTATTATGAGCGGACTTTACGGAACAGGAACAATCCTGGTAATTGTATTTATTGTACGTTCGCTGCCGACCGGTACAAGGTCCGGCATTTCCGCACTGCGGCAGATTGATAAATCCATCGAGGAGTCAGCCTACAATATGGGCGCTGATTCCGCAAAGGTGTTTATGACAGTGACCCTTCCGCTGATCAAGGATTCCTTCCTGAGCGGTCTGGTTACAGCATTCGTGAGAAGCATCACTGCCATTTCAGCAGTTATCCTGCTGGTGACACCGCAGTTCCTGCTGATTACCTGCCAGATCAATGAGCAGGCAGAAAAGGGAAATTATGGCGTAGCCTGTGCATATGCAACTGTACTGATCCTGATTACCTACGGATCCGTTCTCATCATGAATGCACTGATTAAGGTGTTCGGCACGAGCCGTGCTGTAAAGGAGACAGAATGACAAAGGAGAGAAAAGGCGTTCGCCTTGAAAATATTTCAAAGATTTATCAGGACCCGAAAACCGGGAAGGAATTTTATGCAGTAAAGGATCTGAATCTGAATATAGAGCCCGGAACATTTGTAACATTGCTGGGACCGTCCGGCTGCGGCAAAACAACCACACTGCGGATGATTGCAGGCTTTGAGAGCCCGGATGAAGGAGAAATTTACATCGGAAACGAGGCTGTGAATGCTCTGACGCCAAACAAACGAGATACGGCAATGGTATTCCAGAGCTATGCTCTTCTTCCGCACTATAATGTTTTTGACAACGTGGCTTACGGCCTGAAGCTCCGCAAGCTGCCGAAGGAAGAAATCCGCGAGAAGGTGCTGAATATCCTGAAGCTTGTTGAGATGGAGGGCATGGAATCCCGTATGACCAACCAGCTTTCCGGAGGACAGCAGCAGAGAGTGGCACTGGCAAGGGCGCTGGTACTGGAACCGGGTGTTCTTCTTTTTGATGAGCCGCTGTCCAATCTGGATGCAAAGCTCCGCGTCGTCATGCGTACGGAAATCCGCCGGATCCAGCAGAAGGTCGGCATTACAGCGGTGTATGTAACACATGACCAGTCCGAGGCCATGAGCATTTCAGATCAGATCATTATCATGAACAAGGGCATGAAGGAACAGGTCAGCAATCCGAGAGATATCTACTATCATCCGGACAGCCGGTTTGTTGCAGATTTCATCGGAGAGGCAAATTTCCTGGAAGCGGAGATACTCTCTGTGAATGATCCCGGTCAGGACATCAGCAGGCTTAGTTCAAGAGAATCCTCTGAAAGAGGCAGAATGGCGAGAATCCATGTTGTCAACGAGGATATCGATGTAAGAAACTTCTCGCATGCGGCAGTAGGAGAGAAAGCTTCTCTTGTAATCCGCCCGGAGGCAGCAAGACTGTCTGACAGCGGTGTCCTCAAGGGAGAGGTTACGCTGTCTACCTTTATGGGTTCTTATCAGTATTACAGGATCAGGCTCGGCAATGCAGAGATACAGATTACGGATTACAATCCGATTACGCATAAGGTATATGCAATAGGGGATACGGCTTATCTTGATTTCCGACCGGAGGAAGTCTACATTCTGTAACAATGCACTAAATATTTTTGATATATAATAAATTTTTATTAAAAATGCAAATTAATTAGATATTATGGCTTCTATATTTTTATAATATATGCTAAAATATTTTCAGAAAGATAACAAAAAGTTATCACAAGGGGGTATTTTAGTATGGAACAATTTTTTAAGCTCAAAGAACATGGTACAGACGTCAAAACGGAGTTTGCGGCAGGTCTTACAACATTTATGACCATGGCGTATATTCTCGCTGTAAACCCTGGAATTCTCAGTGCTTCAGGCATGGATGCAGGCGCCGTCTTTACCGCAACCGCACTGGCATCTGCAATTGCATCCTTCTGTATGGCATTCATGGCTAATCTGCCGTTTGTACTTTCAGCCGGTATGGGTCTGAATGCCTACTTTGCCTATACTGTGGTAGGAAATATGGGTTATACCTGGCAGCAGGCGCTTACTGCAGTATTTGTAGAGGGTGTGATTTTTATCATCCTTTCACTTACCAGTGTCAGAGAAGCAATTTTCAATGCTATTCCGGCAACGATTAAGGTTGCAGTTTCCGTTGGTATCGGTCTTTTCATCTGCTTCATCGGTTTGCAGAATGCACACATTGTTGTAGACGGCGCAACACTGGTTACCCTTTATTCCTTTAAGGGTGCGGTTGCTGCAGGTACCTTCCATTCAGAGGGAATTACCGTTGTGCTTGCTTTCCTCGGCATCCTCCTGATGGGCTATCTGATTTACAAGGGCATCAAGGGCGGCATCCTGATCGGTATCCTGATCCTCTGGATTGCAGGTATGATTCTCCAGCTCCTCGGCGTATATGTACCGAGCCCGGAAACCGGTTTTTACAGCATGTTCCCGTCAGGAGTCATGTCCATGCCGGCATCCATAGCACCTACACTGATGAAGGTTGACTTCTCCTTTGTAAGATCGCTTGACTTCATTGTTGTTATGTTTGCATTCCTGTTTGTAGATATGTTTGATACACTGGGAACACTGATCGGCTGCGCATCCAAGGCAGATATGCTGGATAAGGACGGAAATCTTCCGGGCATCAAGGGCGCGCTGCTTTCAGATGCAATCGGTACCGTTGTGGGTTCTGTTCTCGGAACATCAACCATCACAACATTCGTTGAGTCCTCTTCCGGTATCGCAGAGGGCGGAAGAACGGGTCTTACCGCAATCGTTTCAGGAGCACTGTTCCTCCTTGCACTGTTCTTCTCACCGATATTCCTGGCTATTCCTGCATTCGCAACAGCACCTGCACTGATCATCGTCGGATTCCTGATGATGCAGCAGGTAACAAAGATTGACTGGAACGGAGATCTGCTTGAGGCAGTTCCTGCATTCATCTGCATTTTCTCCATGCCGTTTATGTATTCCATTTCAGAGGGCATTTCCTTCGGAATCATCTCTTATGTAATCCTGCACCTTGTTACGGGACAGACAAAGAAAATCACGCCGCTTATGTATATTCTGGCAGTGATGTTTATCCTGAAGTATGTGCTTCTGTAAGAGTAATTGATCATAGGCAGTCCTGATGGTCCCTGGTGCTCCAATCACCGGGGGCCATTTTTAGATTCCGGATCAAATGCTGAGGCCGGTTCCTCCGGGAACCGGTTTCCGGGTGACTGAACGCTTTATTAAAATGCTTGCACAAGTGCAGGGATTATGCGTATAATGTAGGAACTGAAATGTAAGTTGAAATTAATTTTTCAGAAGCATTCGGAACAGGTTTTTAGTTTTGGAGGGAAAATGACGAAGGAACTGATAGTAGTACTGGATTTCGGTGGTCAGTATAATCAGCTTATCGCCCGCCGTGTGCGGGATGAGGGCGTATATGCTGAGGTGTATTCTTCCGGTATCGGACTGGATAAGCTCCGTGCGATGAATCCAAAGGGTATTATTTTTACGGGCGGTCCGCAGTCGGTATATAAGGAGGAAAGCCAGCATATTGATCCGGCGGTATTTGAGATGGGGATTCCTGTACTCGGATTCTGCTATGGTGCACAGCTGATTGCCTATGAGCTTGGCGGAGAGGTAAAAACCGCACCGGTCAGCGAATACGGAAAGACAGATGTCAGGGTGGAGACAGATGCTGTTCTGTTTAAGGGCGTAAGCAGCACAACGACAACCTGGATGTCTCATACGGATTATATTTCAAAGGTGCCTGCAGGTTTCCGCATTACCGGTTCCACACCGAACTGTCCGGTAGCGGCAATGGAAAATGCAGAGCGTAATATTTACGCTACCCAGTTTCATCCGGAAGTGCAGCATACTGCAGAGGGAAACAAAATGATTCATAATTTCCTTTACGATGTATGCCACTGCACAGGAGACTGGAAGATGGAAACATTTGTAGAGGATCAGATCCGCATGATCCGCGAGAAAGTAGGCGGCGGCAAGGTGCTGCTGGCTCTTTCTGGCGGTGTGGATTCTTCTGTTGCAGCCTCGCTTATGTCCAGGGCAATCGGAAAGCAGCTTACCTGCGTATTTGTAGATCATGGTCTGCTCCGGAAAAATGAGGGCGATGAGGTTGAGGCAATCTTTGGACCGGCCGGTGACTATGATATCAATTTCATTCGCGTCAACGCAGGTCCGGAATATTTTGCAAAGCTCGCGGGTGTCGAGGAGCCTGAGAAAAAGAGAAAAATCATCGGTGAGGAATTCATCCGTGTATTTGAGAGAGAAGCAAAGAAAATCGGTAAAGTCGATTTCCTCTGTCAGGGCACCATTTATCCGGATGTTGTGGAATCCGGCCTCGGCAAGGGCGCAGTGATCAAGTCGCATCATAACGTAGGCGGACTTCCAAAGAATATTGAATTCAAGGAAATCATTGAGCCGCTACGTCTTCTCTTTAAAGACGAGGTGCGCCGTGTCGGTCTCCAGCTTGGTCTCCCGGATTATCTTGTATTCCGTCAGCCATTCCCGGGACCTGGTCTTGGTGTCCGTATTATCGGTGAGGTTACGCCTGAGAAGGTAAAAATCGTACAGGATGCCGACGCAATTTATCGTGAGGAGATCAAGAATGCCGGCCTTGACCGCAAGATCAGCCAGTACTTTGCCGGGCTCACCAATATGAAATCCGTAGGTGTCATGGGCGATTTCCGCACTTATGACTATGCGGTTGCCCTCCGCGCCGTTGAAACAGACGACTTCATGACTGCAGAAGTTACCGAGATTCCGTTTGAGGTTCTCCAGAAGGTCATGAACCGCATTGTAAACGAGGTTAAAGGCGTCAACAGAGTATTTTATGATCTGACGAGCAAACCGCCAGGAACGATAGAGTTCGAGTAGTAGACAAAGAGAAATCAAAATCCGCAAAGCCAGTATACACAAGGCTTTGCGGATTTTTTGATTATCGCTCTGACAGGGCTTTGATAAAATCGCATTGTCATAGTGCTGTCGTTTCTTTCAATATATCCATAAAAAGCTTTACCTGTTTTGAAAATATCTGATATTTTTTTGTGAGTATTGTGACATGTGCAGAAATGGAAGAGGCAACAGGGC
>CAZPEW010000122.1:6563-7301 GCA_964585695.1 uncultured Lachnospiraceae bacterium | reverse complement strand
TCCGTCAATTCTCCAGGTTTCCGGACCGCCATGCGCGAAGGTCGTTTTAAAAGTCAGTATCTTTCCGAGAGCATCTGCCTCCAGCAGCTCTTTTGCCTTAAGATGTGCCTTCGCAAACCGCTGATTTTGTCCGATCATCAGGTATTTATGATTTTTTTCTGCAGCCTCAATCATGGCCTCGCATTCCTCGAGCGTAACTGCCATAGGTTTCTCGCAAAGCACATGCTTGCCTGCATTCAGTGCCTTGATGCTGACCTTTGCATGCGCATTGTTGGCAACGCATACGCTGACTGCATCAATATCTGCAGCAGCAAGCAGCTCATCCTCTGTGTTATAGGCCTTTCCTCCGAACCTGGACGCAAGTTCCGCCGCCCTGTCCAGATTCCAGTCATAGAAACCGGCGATTTCCGCATTCGGATTGTCCATATATTCAGGAATATGTCTGACCTGGGCAATTTTCCCGCATCCTATAATCCCTACCTTCACGTTTCTCTGCCTCCATCGAATTTATTTCACAAATTCTTTCATTGATTTCATATTTGTAAATCAAAATTAGCACACCAATTTCGGCTTTTCAATCTGTTTTTGTGCATTTTATATATTTTCATCGTTTTATATTAAGTCAAAAGTATATTTTTTGCTAATTTCACGAGATTTGATTCATAACTATGAAATTATTTTCATAGTATTTTGCATATTGTAGAAATTGATCGCACAGTAGAACTCTTAGAAGAAGGA
>CAZPEW010000122.1:5154-6553 GCA_964585695.1 uncultured Lachnospiraceae bacterium | reverse complement strand
CAAATCTATTTACTTGAAGGGAAATTATGTTATGATTTATTAAAATCCTTTATTTACATGGATTTCCGGATTTTTCCGGAAATCCTGATATGAAATAAATTATGAAAGGAATTATTGTCCGTGAAAAAAGAGAAGATCACCATTTCGGATATTGCCGGGAAATCCGGTGTTTCCCCCGCAACAGTGTCCAGAGTATTAAACCACCGCGACCTTGTAAAACTGGAAACAATCCAGCAGGTGGAGCGCGCCATGGCAGAGCTTGGCTATCTGTCCGAATCCGGAAGCAAAGGCATTCCGGAACCGGAACCTTTGATCATCATGAATGTTCCCGGCCTTGACAATGTGTTTTATCTTAAAATCCTTGCCGGCGCCCGTGTTTCGGCAACAGCCCATGGCTATCAGCTGCTGATCAATGATGCTCCGATCAACAGCAGTTCGATTCATTCATTTACAGAACTGCTCCGCCAGGTGCACGCATCCGGTGTCATTCTCCTCAATCATGTACCGGAAGAACAGCTGAACCTGATTCATGCCGTATGTCCTCTTGTACAATGCTGTGAGTATAATGCAGATTCTGATTACCCGTATGTAAGCATTGATGACTACGAATCCGCAAAAATGGCGACAGAATATCTGATCTCCAGCAACTGCAACAAAATAGCACTGATTAACGGCCCGCGGACCTTTAAGTATGCCGTCAATCGTCAGGCCGGCTTTCTGGATGCACTGCGTCAGGCCGACATTACCATTCCGCAGGACTGGATTGTACAGCTCCCGGATGTCAATTATCAGATGGCTTACTCCGCCGTCTGCCGTCTGCTGAATTCCGATGTCCGTCCGAATGCCTTTTTTGTAATTTCCGATATATTTGCAGCCGCCGTCATCCGCGCTGCCAAACGTTTTAATCTGAATGTTCCGCAGGATATCCTTGTTGTCGGTTTTGACAACATCGATTTCTCCATGATGACCAATCCGACGATTACTACCGTCAACCAGCCAAGCTTCCAGATCGGATATTCCGCTGCGGAGCTGCTTATGGAGTCCATCGAGCATCCGGACATCCCGCCTAAATCACTCACACTTGACACCGAGCTTATTATCCGGGAATCAACCGTAAAACGATAGGGCAGTCATTATCGCTCCGTTCCCGGCCGGCAAGCCCGTCTTAATCAAAAAAAGCCTGCCGGTTTTTGACCGGCAGGCTTTTTTATCATATTCTGTTTGGATGCGCAGGAAATTATCTCTGTACTCTTGCGCCTGCACCGCCCATGATTGCCTCAACTTCCTTTCTGGTTGCCATGGAAGTATCTCCCGGTGTTGTCATGGCAAGTGCGCCGTGTGCTGCACCATAGTTTACGGCACGCTCTGCATCGCCGGTTGTCATCAGCCCATAGAGCAG
>CAZPEW010000122.1:0-5144 GCA_964585695.1 uncultured Lachnospiraceae bacterium | reverse complement strand
GCGAAGGAATCTCCGCCGCCGACACGGTCCATGATCTCAAGCTCATTGTAATCCTTTGCCTTGTAAATCTCGCCGTCTGCCCAGCAAAGCGCTGACCAGTCATTGTTGGTTGCTGTATGAACCGTACGCAGTGTGGTTGCGACAGCCTTGAAGTTAGGATATGTCTTTGCAGCTTCATTGATCATCTTCTTATAGCCCTCAATATTCAGCTTTTTAAGAGATGCATCCTGGCCCTCGATCTGGAAGCCGAGGCAGGCTGTAAAGTCCTCCTCATTTCCGATCATGACATCAACGTATTTTGCCACTTCCTTGTTGACTTCCTGTGCCTTTGCCTGTCCGCCGATTGCAGACCACATGGAAGGACGGTAGTTCAGATCGTAGGAAACGATTGTGCCGTACTTCTTGGCTGTTTTGATTGCTTCAATGACAGTCTCTGATGCCTGCTCGGAAAGAGCTGCATAGATTCCGCCTGTATGGAGCCAGCGTACGCCAAGTTCTCCGAAAATATAATCAAAGTTGAAATCTGCCGGTGTCGCCTTGGAAATTGCGGTATTGGCACGGTCAGAGCAGCCCTTTGCGCCGCGGATGCCGAAGCCTCTTTCTGTAAAATTCAGTCCGTTTCTGCAGACTCTGCCGATTCCGTCTGTATCCATCCACTTGACAAGAGAAGTATCCACACCGCCCTGCATCATAAAATCTTCTACCAGATGTCCGACCTCATTATCTGCAAGAGCAGTAATGACAGCAGTCTTAAGCCCGAAGCACTTGCGCAGACCGCGGACTACATTGTACTCTCCGCCGCCCTCCCAGGCACGGAAACTTCTTGCTGTACGGATCCTTCCCTCACCCGGATCCAGACGCAGCATAACCTCACCCAGCGATGCCGCCTCGAATGCACATTCCTTTGATGGTCTTAAATTCAAATCCATATCGATCCTCCGCTCATAAAATGACTGTTTCTCCAGCCTGCCCCGCATTCTGCTGCGGAAGCACAGCCGGTTCCCACAAAAACTGCGCTGTACTGCATTCACGAATGTAAGCGCTTACTGCAAACATGTTAATTATAGCACACCCCCTTTCAAAACTACAATAGGAACCTCGTAATTTCTATAGTATAATATGAACCAGGTGTGACGGAATGTTTTCTGTTCCGGTCTTTACGGGTGAACACAGCAGAAAGGACTTTTCATGGAAGATACCGAAATCATAAATCTGTATTTTGCTAGATCAGAATCTGCAATCACAGAAAGCAAAACAAAATACGGGAGATACTGCCATACCATTGCCTACCGGATTCTCCGGAATGAAGAGGATTCAGAGGAATGTCTCAATGATACCTGGCTGCACGCCTGGCAGGCCATGCCGCCGCAGCGTCCGGATATTCTCTCCGCATTTCTCGGGAGAATCACACGGAATCTCTCCCTCAACCGGTATGAAAGGGAAAACGCCCAGAAACGGGGCAGCGGTGAAATCCCGCTTCTCCTTGAGGAACTGACAGATGCAATCCCTGCAAATGACAATACCGGAAACATTGCAGAAAAGCAGGTTCTCACGGATGTTCTGAACCGTTTCCTGGAAAGTCTCTCTGCAGACAGCCGTATTCTTTTCATCAAACGGTATTTCTACATGCTGTCCGTCTCTGAAATTGCAAAAGAGCTCTCCATGGGGGAGAGCAAGATTAAAATGAGTCTGCTGCGGAGCCGTAAAAAGCTCCATTCCATGCTGGAAACGGAGGGAATCCTGTTATGACAGATAAGAAAGCCCCGGATCACTCACCTGTGCAAACGCCGGACAGTACATCTGAATACACACCGGAAAGCATCCGTGCAGATGCCCGGACGGAAAAGAAGAAACAGAGGCTCCTGTCTGCCATCGGCGATATCGATGAAAAATACATAAAAGAGGCAGAAAACACCTGCACTCCGATTCCGATTGCCGCCGGGAAAAGCCGGTATATGAAATACGGAAGTCTTGCAGCCTGCTGCGTGCTTCTCATCGCTGTCGGCATGACCATCCGGGCCATGAATATACCAAAGACCTCCGCTCTTTCGGCAGATACAGAAACGCTGGGCGGAAATACAGGAAGTTCCCCGGAGGATACCTCCCAGGAGATCTCCGCTGCGGCTGTCACCCCATTCGCAGCTTCTGCAAACGGCAAAGCCGTGCCGTCCGGCGCGGATAAAAGCCTGCAGACGGCAGAAGCCGATATTTCCGCTGCAGGAGATCAGACAGGAACCGATACGGGTTCCGCTGCACCGGCAAACCAGACTGCCGCTGCAGAGAATAAAGCTGTTGCTGCAGAGAACCAGACTGCCGCAGAGAACCAGGCTGCCGCAGAGAACCAGGCTGCCGCAGCTGAAAACAACGATGCTGCAGGAAGTCCGGATACTGATGGTACAGCAGCCGTCGCTGCAGCGGCTGCTGCTTCCGGAGACGGCACAGAGGAAAGTATGGAGGACAGTGAAATGCTGCGAGGAGCAAAAATCGGCGGCAGTGCAGTCGCAAACCCTTTTACAGAATGTGCTTCTCTCGAGGAAGCCGCAAAGCTGGCAGGATTTGATATGACCGTTCCGGAAGCAATCAATCATTACACAGAGAAGGTAATCCGCTGTATGCCGGGCGACAGTACAGAAAGCGGACTCATCGAAGTAATCTTTTCCGATGCTGCAGGGACAGAGGGCTACCGGATCCGCAAAGCTGCCGGTACAGATGATATCAGCGGCGACTACAACGTCTACGACACCGACCGCACCACTGCCGTCGGCACTTGTCAGGCACGTCTCCGCGGAAACGGCGATACCGTATCCGTTGCCACCTGGACCGCCGGCGGTTTCAGCTATGCGATTGACGCACAGGATCACCCGCTGACAGAAACCGATGCGACAGCACTGATCCGTGAAACTTTATAATCGAGTAGAAAAAGAGGTATCCGGCACTGCTCTGTGCCGGGTACCTCTTTTCTTCTGTCTCAGCGCCGCAGACTCTGTCCTGCCGCGAATATTTCTCTGCTTACCTCCGGCAGCTTCCGGATCTCCGTGAGCTCCGCCGCCGGATGCTTTGCCTCTCCGAAGCCGTATGCCGCATGGATAAACGGAATGCCGGCCGCTGCCGCTGCCGCTTCGTCCATGGCAGTGTCTCCTACATAAACGGCATCCTCGCTGCAGATCCTGTTCCGCTCCATCAGGAGACGGATGTTGTCGCCCTTCTCCCTGCCGGTGCGTCCGTAGCATTCGAAGTCGTCTATGAGCGCTTCCAGTCCGCCGTCCCTCATCATCGTCTGGATATAGCCGTCCTGGCAGTTGGAAACGATATAAAGACTGCAGTCGGCACGCAGGGATTCCAGCGTTTCCTTCAATGCCGGATAAAAGGTGCCGCTGTGGTCCGTGAGATAGCGGTCCTCATTGTCCATACATTCCTGCATAATAAAAGCCCGAAGTGCATCAACGCATTCCGGGATCATCCTGCAGCTGATCTCATACATGGTGTGTCCCATGTAGCGATACATGTCTTCTTTTGTCACATGTATATCTTTGGTTTCGGGATGTCGTGAAAGAACCATATTCCAGGACTCGGCAACAACCTGTGCGGAGTCCCAGAGGGTTCCGTCGACATCAAAAATAATACTTTTTTTCATACATTCTTTGTTGCTGCGTGACTCTTTGCAAATTCTGCAAGTGCGGTATTGCTCTCATCATACTCGAGATCAAGCTCATGGCTGAAATCCAGACTCAGCACGCCGACAATAGATTTTGCATCCACTGCAAACTTACCGCGATAGATCACAACATCCGCATCACTGCCGCATGCAAGATCCACAAGCTTCTTTGCTTCTTCCGCACTTTTTAAAACAATTTTCTGTTTAGACATCCTTTTTTCACTCGCTTTCCCCAAACTGGAAAATATTTTCTATTACGAATATACAACTTTTATTTCTTGAAAACAAGTTCAGATTTGAAAGTTTATTACAATTTAACATGTCACGGCATTCATAATGTTTTATTATGGATGTATAATAATTTATCGTTTTCTATTATCCATAAACAGATGTATTCTAGGAGCTGCACAAACTGACAGATCCATTTTATTTACAGACAAAAGGAGCATTTCATGAATACACTCGAAGAATTTAAAAACCGTATCCCCGGCATCGCAGTCTGCCTGCTGATTTCCGTCCCTGCCTTTTTCCTCGGCAAGGCTTTCCCGATCATCGGCGGCCCGGTCATTGCAATTCTGTCCGGCATGCTGATCACTCTTTTCTGGAAGGAAAAAGGGTCGGCTGTACCCGGCATCCGCTATACCTCCAAGGCCATCCTGCAGTATGCAGTTATCCTGCTCGGCTTCGGCATGAACCTGAATGTTATCATTGCAACCGGCCGGCAGTCTCTCCCGATCATTGTCTGCACCATCTCCACCTCGCTCATTATTGCATTCGTGCTGCACAGACTTCTTAAAATCGATGCGAATATTTCCACGCTGGTCGGCGTCGGTTCCTCGATCTGCGGCGGCTCCGCGATCGCTGCAACAGCGCCGGTAATCAATGCGGATGACGATGATGTCGCCCAGTCCATTTCGGTTATCTTCTTCTTTAATGTACTTGCCGCGGTTTTCTTCCCGCTTTTCGGAAAGCTTATCGGTTTTGATACAACAAGCGGCGAGGCATTCGGCGTATTTGCCGGTACAGCTGTCAATGATACCTCTTCGGTTACTGCTGCGGCCTCCACCTGGGATAGCATGTGGCAGCTCGGAAGCCAGACACTGGACACCGCTGTTACCGTAAAGCTGACACGTACGCTCGCCATCATCCCGATCACGCTGGTACTCGCTTTCCTCCGTGCAAAGCGTGAAAAAAGCAGTGCCTCCGGTGGCAGCTTTGACCTGAAAAAGATCTTTCCTTTCTTTATTCTTTATTTCGTCGCAGCCTCGGTGATCACAACGCTTGCTCTCCGTGCCGGTGTTTCCGCTTCTGTCTTTACACCGTTCAAGGAGCTCAGCAAATTCTTTATCATTATGGCCATGGCAGCCATCGGCCTGAACAGCAACATTGTGAAGCTGGTCAAAGAAGGCGGCAAGCCGATATTCATGGGCTTCTGCTGCTGGGTCGGCATCACAGCAGTCAGCCTCATCATGCAGCATGTGATGGGTAT
>CAZPEW010000121.1:0-7385 GCA_964585695.1 uncultured Lachnospiraceae bacterium | reverse complement strand
GCCATATGGCCGGCGTACAGACGGAGCAGGGACTGGACCACTGGCCGAATATCTATTGCGGAGTGGCTGTTTTCCTGCTGCTGCCGCTTTATGTCATGTGCAGAAAAATTGATATCCGGAGAAAGGCTGTCAATATCGGCCTGATTATCTTTTTCATGCTCAGCTTTTCCGTGAATGTACTGAATTATATCTGGCATGGGATGCATTATCCCAACAGCCTTCCGTGCAGGCAGGGCTATATTTATATTTTCCTGCTTCTGACCATGTGCTATGAAGCCTATCTGCATCTGCCGGATTTCAGCACAAGAGAGATCAACACGGCATTCGCAGTCGCAGCCGGCGCGATTCTTGTCATGCAGAAGACGGTCACGCAGACAGAAATCCATTTTGCGGTATATTATGCAAGCTTTGCAGTGATTGCGCTTTACTACTTCTTCCTGCGCTGGTATAAATCCGGCAGGGCGGACTACAATGTCCTGACAATCGGACTTTTGCTTGCGGTTACGCTGGAGAGCGCCCTGAACATGGGCATCACCTCGGTTACCATCACCTCCAGGACCTCCTATACAGAGGACAACAAGGATGTCCGGACGCTGGTCAGCGATGTGCAGAAATCCGATCCGGACTTTTACCGGTTTGAAAAGATAACGCGCAAGACAAAGGATGACGGCGCGTGGATGAACTTCCCGAGCGTATCGATCTTTTCTTCGACTGCCTATGCAGACTGCTCGGACTTTTTCAAGCGGATCGGCTGTGAGGCGTCCACGAATGCCTATTCCATTACCGGATCGACGCCGCTTGTAAATATGCTTTTTTCCGTAAAGTATGCACTGTATTCAGAGCAGCCGCTGCATCCGGAGGCGCTGGGGCTCAGCTATACGGCAAGCTCCGGGGAAACCTATCTTTACAAAAACGAATATTCGCTGCCGCTTGGTTTTATGATGACGGACAGACAGCTGAGCAGCTGGATGACAGACCTCGGAACACCGGCGCTGGTACAGAATTCGCTTGCGGATGCCATGGAAACAAATCCGGTGCTGATCAGTGAGCTTGGAAACTTCAATGATACGGATTACACTTTTACGGCTTCCCGTGACGGTGAGTATTATGTATATGTAAACAACAAAAAAATTGTGCAGGCGACAGCCAAGTTTGAAAATGCGCAGAAATCTTTTGACCATATTGACAGGGGATTTTTCCTGGAGCTGGGATATCTGTATGCCGGTGAGTCCGTGACGGTGCATTCGGATACGGCAGGACAGAAGATGGACGCGGATGCCTACTATTTTGACCAGTCTGCGCTGGCAGAGCTTTACGGGAAGCTGAGTGCTTCCGGCTGGAAGATTACGGAATGGAAGGATGACCGGCTGGAAGGAACCATACAGGCAGAGGAAGACGGCATGATGGTTACTTCAATCCCGTATGACAAGGGCTGGCAGGTGCGTGTGGATGGGCAGAAGGTCCGCCCGGAAAAAACGCTGGATTCCATGATCGGGATTCCGCTTACGGAAGGGGAGCACACGATCCTGATGCAGTATATTCCGTCCGGCATAGTTATCGGTGCGCTGATTACCGCGCTTACGTTTATTCTGCTTCTGCTGATCTATTTCCTTTATGAGAGGAAGAAAACCGGCCCGTACATAATGGGTGCAGGTACGCGCGGAAATTTGCCGGAAGAGAGCTGGAGCAGCTTCGGATTTGACGATGAGGATGCCGGTGATGAGGATGCCGGTGATGAGGATGCCGGGTATGACGGGGACGGCGGAAAAGATGGAAATGATGAGACCGGCGGTCATGACGAAGCTGGCAGGACTGACGAAGCCGGCGGGAGTGATCTTACGGATGTGAATGACGGAAATGCCGGAACCGCTGAGGAGCCGGAGGATCAGCTTCTGCTGCATCCGCAGGAAGAACTGCGGCGGTATCTGAAGCAGCTCAAAATGCCGGTCATGCAGGAGATGGAAATGAGGACAGCAGCCGGAGAGCTGCGCGGAGATGAGGAGGAGATGCAATGAAACTCTGGGGCGGAAGATTTACGGAAAAAACAGACAGTCTGGTAGAGGCATTCAATGAATCGCTGAGCTTTGACAGAAGACTGTACAGGCAGGATATTACAGGTTCCATCGCGCATGCGGAAATGCTCGGAAAACAGGGCATTATTTCAGAGGCAGACAGTGCGGCGATCGTTAAGGGACTGCAGGGTATCCTCCAGGATATTGAAGCGGGGAAGCTCCGGATCGAGGGTGATTATGAGGACATCCATTCCTTTGTGGAGGAGATTCTGACAGAGCGGATCGGAGAGGCGGGCAAGCGTCTCCATACCGGCAGAAGCAGAAATGACCAGGTTGCACTGGATATGAAGATGTACACACGGGATGAGATCGATGAGATGCAGCGCGAGCTTGCAGAGCTTCTTTCTGTGCTGGATCAGATTATTTCCGGGAACGGGGAAACCTATATGCCGGGCTTTACGCATCTGCAGAAGGCACAGCCGACCACGCTTGCGCACCATATGGCGGCTTACCGTGAAATGTTCCGCCGTGATGTGACGAGACTTGCGGATACGAGGAAGCGGCTCAACGAATGTCCGCTCGGCGCAGGTGCATTCGCGGGGACAACCTACCCGCTTGACCGTGACTATACGGCAGAGCGGCTCGGTTTTGACCGGCCGACTGCCAACAGCATGGATTCCGTATCCGACCGGGATTATCTCCTGGAGTACCTTTCCGATCTTTCCGTGATTGCAATGCATCTTTCCAGACTCAGTGAGGAAATCATCATCTGGAATACGAATGAATACCGCTTTGTGACTATTTCGGATGCATATTCGACCGGTTCCAGCATTATGCCGCAGAAGAAAAATCCGGATATTGCAGAGCTGATCCGCGGAAAGGCAGGCCGTGTATACGGTGATCTCATGAGCCTCCTGACGACAATGAAGGGCCTCCCGCTTGCCTATAACAAGGATATGCAGGAGGATAAGGAGGCTGCGTTTGATGCCATGGATACGGTGATGCATTCGGTTATGCTGATGACAGGGATGCTTAAGACCATGAAGTGGAACAAGGCGCGGATGGAAGCAAGCGCCAAGAACGGTTTTACGAATGCAACGGATGTTGCGGACTACCTTGTGCGCAAGGGTGTGCCGTTCCGGACAGCGCACGGTATTGTAGGAGAGCTTGTACTGCTCTGCGAGGAGAGAGGCTGTGCGCTGGATGATCTGCCGCTTCCGGAATACCGGAAGCTTTGCGATAAGATTGATGCGGATATTTATGAAGCGATTTCGCTGGAAACCTGCGTGAGAAACAGAAAAACCAAAGGTGCGCCGGGCGAGATAAAATAAGCCGGGGCATCCCGGCGGAATAAAATGCATGCGAATGTGAAGATGCGGATGGAGGCATAGAGATGATCAGAGTCGGAATTATCGGGTCAACGGGATATGCAGGCGGCGAACTGGTGCGTCTGCTTTTGCAGCGGGATGATACGGAAATCCTGCATTATGGTTCCCGTTCCTTCAGTGAGCAGGAATATGTCAAAGCCTTTCCGGCTTTTTACCGGATGGTGCAGGAGAAGTGTGAGGAGCCGGATATCAGAAGAGCAGCAGAGGAGTGCGATGTGGTATTTACGGCAACACCGCAGGGGTATCTCGCCGGCCTACTGAAAGAAGAGTATCTGGAGAAATGCAGGTTTATTGATCTGAGTGCGGATTACCGCCTCAAGGATGTAAAGACTTATGAAAAATGGTATAAGATTGAACATAAATCACCGGAGCTCCTCGGGGAGGCGGTGTACGGTCTGCCGGAGCTGAACCGGAAGGAGATTGCAAAGGCACGGCTCATTGCCAATCCGGGGTGCTTTCCGACCATTTCATTCCTGTCGGTCTACCCGCTTGTAAAAGAACATCTGATTGACCCGGATACACTTGTCATCAACGCACTTTCCGGAGCTACCGGTGCCGGAAGAGGCGAGAAGCTCGGCAATCTTTTCTGTGAGGTCAATGAGAATGTCAAGGCATACGGCGTCGCTGCGCACCGCCATACACCGGAAATCGAGCAGCAGCTGTCTCTTGCAGCAGGCAGAGAGATCCGGATCAGCTTTACCCCGCATCTCATGCCGATGGAAAGAGGCATCCTCGTAACGGCCAGTGCATCGCTTACAAAGGAAATGAGTGATGATGCGCTGAAGGAGGTTTATGACAGCTATTACGGCAGCGAATTCTTTGTACGTGTCCGTCCGGCAGGAGAGCCGACCGAGACCCGTTATGTGCGCTGCTCCAACTTTGCGGACGTTTCCGCAAAGGCGGATCCGCGTACCGGACGCGTCATCATGATGGGCGCCATGGACAACATGGTCAAGGGCGCGGCAGGGCAGGCCATCCAGAACATGAATCTCATGTTCGGACTCAGTGAAACAGCGGGACTCCGCCAGCTTCCGACTTTTATTTGATTTCATGCTGCATAAAAAACGTGAAAAATACGAATATTTATGCATATTTATCCTTGCAATTTCCTGATAATAGTATTATTATACAGAACATCAGCAGATAATTCAGCCGAAGCAGCAAAAGATCAGCCGGTCCGGCGATGAACCATAGCAAAAGGAGAAAATCATGAGCAATCTTACACCAAAGAACAATACCAAGGGAGAAAAGGTAATTCTGGCTTATTCCGGCGGACTTGATACAACGGCCATCATTCCGTGGCTGAAGGAAAATTTCGGTTATGAAGTTATCTGTGTCTGCATCGACTGCGGACAGGGCTCCGAGCTCGACGGACTCGAGGAGAGGGCAAAGCTCTCCGGTGCGGCAAAGCTGTACATCGAGGATCTGACAGATGATTTCTGCGACAATTATATCGTTCCTTGCGTGCAGGCGAATGCTGTTTACGAGAACAAGTATCTGCTCGGAACATCCATGGCACGTCCGGCGATTGCAAAGCGTCTCGTCGAGATTGCACGGAAGGAAAACGCAAAGGCAATCTGTCATGGCGCAACCGGCAAGGGCAATGATCAGATCCGTTTTGAACTGGGCATCAAGGCACTGGCTCCGGATCTTGACATCATCGCACCATGGCGTATGACAGATGTATGGCCTTTCAAGTCACGTGAGGATGAGATTGCCTATGTTCAGAAAAAGGGCATTCCGCTCAGCTTCTCCGCAGACAATTCCTACAGCCGCGACCGCAATCTCTGGCACATTTCCCATGAGGGTCTGGAGCTGGAGGATCCGGCGAATGAGCCGAACTACGACCATCTTCTGGTTCTCGGCACAACACCGGAAAAGGCACCTGACAAGGAAACCGAAGTAACCGTATCGTTTGAAGCCGGTGTGCCGGTTAAGCTGAACGGCGAGAAAATGTCCGTAAAGGATATCATCTTAAAGCTGAACCAGCTGGGCGGTGAGAACGGCATCGGTATCTGCGATATCGTTGAGAACCGTGTTGTCGGCATGAAGAGCCGCGGCGTATATGAGACTCCTGGCGGAACAATCCTTCTGGAAGCGCACAAGCAGCTGGAGGAACTGATTCTTGACCGTCAGACCATGGAATTCAAGCAGTATGTCGGTGTCAAGTTTGCACAGGTGGTTTATGAAGGAAAGTGGTTCAGCCCGCTCAGGGAGGCACTGGAAGCATTCGTCGTATCCACACAGAAGTATGTGACCGGAGATGCCAGGATGAAGCTTTACAAGGGCAATATCATCAAGGCAGGAACAACCTCTCCGTATTCTCTTTACAATGAGTCTCTGGCTTCCTTTACAACAGGAGACCTCTATGACCATCATGATGCATCCGGCTTCATTACCCTCTTCGGACTTCCGGAGAAGGTGCGGGCAATGAAGATGCAGGAGATTGAAAAGAAAAGCAAGTAAGCAGATCATCTGACGGCTCCGCGCCGGAAGATTAATGAGATGCCTCCGGCCTTAGAAACCGGAGGCGTTCTCATATAAAGAGACAGCAGAAAAGATTAAGGAACCAGACGGTTGACCGGAAAGGATTTACGATGACGATGAAGGCAGTTACTGGCGGCGTTGCCGCTTCCAAGGGTTTTATGACTTCTTCCTGTGCGGCGGGGATCCGCAGGCACGGCAGAGAGGATATGGCAATGATCTTTTCAAAGGAGCCCTGCAGGGCGGCAGGAACTTTTACGCAGAATGTGGTAAAGGCTGCACCGGTTGTATGGGACAGAGATCTGGTGCATGCCGGCAGTCCGATCCATGCCGTGGTTGTCAATTCGGGCATTGCGAATGCCTGCACCGGTGAACAGGGCAGGGCATACTGCAAGGAGACGGCAGAATGCACGGCGGCGGCATTCGCGGGGGAAATCCCGGCGGAATCCGTGCTGGTGGCCTCGACCGGCGTCATCGGCATGCAGCTTCCGATGGACCGCATCAAAGAGGGCATCACGGAGCTGGTACCCAGGCTTTCCGACAGTGCCGCGAATGCGGAGCTTGCAGCCAGAGCCATCATGACAACGGATACAAAGCACAAGGAATTTGCTGTGGAATTTGAGGTCGGCGGAACGACGGTACACCTCGGCGGCATGACAAAGGGCTCCGGCATGATTCATCCGAATATGGCGACGATGCTCTGCTTCCTGACAACCGACTGCAGGATCAGCAGGGCACTTCTGCAGAAGGCACTTTCCGGGGACATCAAGGATACCTACAACATGATTTCCGTAGACGGAGATACTTCTACAAATGATACCTGCGTACTGCTTTCAAACGGTCTTGCCGGGAATCCGGAAATCACGGAAGAGGGAGAGGACTACCGGACTTTCTGCCGCGCGCTGCATGCCGTGAATGAGACGCTGGCAAAGAAAATGGCGGAGGACGGCGAGGGTGCATCCCACCTTTTTGAGGTGAAGGTTGTACAGGCGCATGACAAACAAGAGGCGGTAACGCTTGCAAAATCGGTTGTCAGCTCCACGCTTACCAAGGCGGCGATTTACGGAAAGGATGCCAACTGGGGCCGGATCCTGTGCGCCATGGGCTATTCGGGCGCTTCCTTTGATCCGGATAAGGTAAGACTTTATTTTGTGAATGATATCGGCAAGATTATTGTATACAAGGACGGGGCGCCGGTGGATTTTGACGAGGATTACGCAAGGGAAATCCTCGGGCACCCGGAGGTTACGGCACTGATCGAGATGCATGAGGGAGATGCCGAGGCAACGGCCTGGGGCTGCGATCTTACGCATGACTATGTGAGCATCAATTCGGATTACAGGAGCTGAAAATGGAGATTTCACAGAATATCATGGAAAAGGCGGAAACGCTGATCGAGGCGCTGCCGTATATACAGAAATTCCGCGGCAAGGTCATTGTCGTCAAGTACGGCGGATCGGCTATGGTCGATGAGGCGCTGAAGCAGCAGGTCATGCAGGAT
>CAZPEW010000120.1:0-7395 GCA_964585695.1 uncultured Lachnospiraceae bacterium | reverse complement strand
TTACCTTCACCTGTTTTCATCTCTGCAATACGGCCCTGATGCAGAACGACACCGCCGATCAGCTGTACCGGATAATGCTCCATCCCCAGCACACGTCTTGCTGCCTCACGTACAGTGGCAAAAGCTTCCGGAAGAATATCATCCATCGTTTCACCGTTCTTAAGTCTTTCCCTGAACTTCTGCGTCTGTGCTTTCAGCTCTTCATCACTCATGGCCACATACTGGTCATGCAGTGAAAGAATCTTATCGATCTTAGGCTGGATCAGCTTCAGCTCACGATCCGAATGTGTTCCGAAAATTTTGTCAATAATTGTCATATAATAATGCTCCTTTAGTATTCCAATACCGCCTTTATCCTGCAACCAGCTTAAAGCTCTAAAAATGAGCATGGCTATACCACTGCTGATTATCCACGCAATTTTAGCACTAAACATTTCTTTTTACAAGAAAAGCCATCGTTGTTTACAAATTGTTCATAAAATAGCAGCTGCGGCTGCTGCAAATTTTCATCCGCTGTGAATGATTTATGTGGAAATTATTTTCATTCCGTGCTATAATTTTTTTATCTAAATTAGAAGGGAGTTGATGTTATGAATTTTAATATCACAGGTAGAAACGTCAACGTAACGGATGGTCTCAGACATATGGTTGATAAGAAACTCGGCAAACTCGAGAAATTCTTCAAACCGGAGACAATTTGCAATGTTACTCTCTCCACACAAAGAGATCAGGCAAAGATCGAGGTAACCATTCCGGTAAAGGACGGTATCATCAGAGCCGAGGAATCCAGTCCGGATATGTATCAGTCTATTGATCTCGTCGAGGATGTAATTGAACGTCAGATCAGGAAATACCGCACGAGACTGATCGACAGGAAGCAAAGCATACAGTCCTTCTCGGAGGAATTCCTGGAGGAAACGGATGACACTGAGGAATCAGAGATCCAGATTGTAAAGACAAAGCACTTTGATCTTAAGCCAATGACGCCTGAGGAGGCCTGCCTCCAGATGGAACTGATCGGACACAGCTTCTTTGTATTCCGTGACGGTGAAACCGGAACCGTTTCTGTTGTATATAAGAGAAAGGGAAATACCTACGGTCTGATTGAATCAGAGGAATAAATCAAAGGCAGTTAATTCAGCAACTCTAAAGGGGAGACGGAACCGTCTCCCCTTTTTTATAACCGGCAAGTTCTGCCGGAACATCCGTTTAAAATCAGTCATTGATAAAAGTGCCGTATCCGTACGGCGTGCGATAATCATAGCGGGACGTTACAATACCGGTTCTTGAATTGGCAGCGTGGATAATAATTCCGTCTCCACAGTAAAGAGCCACATGGTTGACGTAATCTCCGCTTGCATAAAATACAAGATCACCCGGCTGCAGTCTGCTTAAAGGAATCTGTGTACACTTTGCATACTGGTCTCTGGAGCTTCTGCCGGTTGCAATGCCGAATTTCTGATATACGCCCTGCGTAAATCCGGAACAGTCACATCCCTCTGTGAGCGATGTACCTCCATAAACATAAGGATTGCCGAGAAACTGCTTGGCATAACTGATGATTGCCTGACGCGCTGCTGTTGTCTGAACTGCTGGAACACCGCTTGTGCTGTATAAAGCTGATTTGATGGCAGATGTCACCTTGGAGACTGCCGATGTTCCTTCAGAAGGTCCTCCTGCAACAGAAAGCACGCCGGATCCGCTTTTGGAAGAGGCGGATGCTGCTGATCCGGATGTCCCGGAAGCCGTGCCTGCCGTGCTCTTTGCTGCAGGTTCTTCCGCATCCACTGCATTTTTCTGCTCTGCCGATGCTGTATTCCCGGAATCTGTCCCTGCCGGATCGTCGCTGCTGATCGCTGCCGACTGGTTCTGATCTGTCCCGGAAACAATACTGCTGCTTACAGGCTGAAAAGCCTTAAAGTCATCCACTGCATCAACAATCTCAATCAGGGTATCCCTGGTGGTAGTACCGGTTGTATAGGTCGGAAGCATAGAACCGTCCTGCATCGACTTTAATTCCTGTTCCGAAGCTGCAAGTTCCTCCTCTACAGGTCCGTCATTGATCCCGAGTACCGTTTCCGCTGCAAAGGCAGAAAAGCTCAGACTCAGTACCATGGCTGTCCCCAAAATGATTTTACCTGCAAATTTATACATAAAGCCTCCAGACTGTTTCATTTGATTCATTTATTTTAATGCCCGTATACCGTTTATCAACAACAGTAATATTAACATACGCGACAGAACGTTTCTTTGATTTCTTTATTACAGATTCCTTACACGCTTAAATCCATCCCCCGTCAAACTTTATGACCTGACCCGTCAGATACCGGGGTGCTTCCGCAAGCAGACCGATCATTGCTGCTGCCTCCTCCCTGCTTCCCATCCGGCCGTACGGTATTTCTTCATCCAGCGCCTGCCTGTCCTCTTTTGTCAGCCAATGGTTCATGTCCGTATCTACTGCCCCCAGTGCCAGTGCATTCACAGAAATATGACTCGGCGCAAGTTCTTTTGCCAGTGCCCTGGTAAAAGCATTGACACCGCCCTTGCTCAGCGAATACAGTACTTCGCAGGATGCACCCGCTACGCCCCATACCGATGATATATTGATAATATGTCCGCCGTTGTTTCTTAGAAAATAGGGAATCATGGCCCGTGTTGTTCTGAACATCGTTCCGAGGTTGCTCTCCACCGTCTCCTCAAATTCCTCATCGGAAACATCCTGCAGCAGTCCGATCCTTGAGATACCGGCATTGTTGACGAGCACAAGCGATTCTGTCTCAGTTTCTGCACGCCCGCTCTGTTCTGTCTCCGGTACCTCTGCCGTCCGGACTTCTCCGGAACCGCTGCCCAGAAACCGGGCAAGGATGTCTGCTGTAAATGGTCCGTGAACCGCCATGCATTCCGTCTTTACGGAAAGTGCAGCAGCCGCCTCATCCAGAAGATCATATCTTGACTGGCAGTTAATCAGAAGGCGGTATCCCTTCTCTGCGAATATTTCTGCCGCCGCTCTGCCTACACCGCGGGATGCGCCTGTAATAACCGCTGCTGCCATTGTCCTGTCCTCCATATGCCGCAAATTCTTTTTATTATACCATAAAACCAGCTGCCCATCGTTCTATTTATTTATATTCATAATTTATATTTTCACTATTCATATCGATTTATTATTCTGTCGGTTTACTGTTGATTTATTGTAAACTTATTCAATATAGATTGTTAATATTTTATCTTTTTTGATATTTCTATGCATTTCCACCAGCATGGCTAAACAGAATTTTAAGGGAATCATATGTGGAGGCTGTTTTGGCAGAGCTTATCATGATTGCCGCAAATTGTATTCAGTTTTATCTTTGGATCACCTTATACCATCATGTACTGGAGCGCCGTTTTTCTCCGGTACGGAATATGGCCGGTGAATTTTGCTGTCTCTGCGTATATATTTTCTGCCTGGTTTTCTTTAAAAATCATGTTTTTATCCGTGTACTATCTCTGCTGATTATTATTTTTTCATTTCCGCTGCTCTTTTTCAAAAGCAGCCGGCGGGAAGCGGTAACATGCAGCGCCTGCATTGTTCTGACCTCTGCACTATCTAAGATAATCATGTTTCCCTGTCTCGCGGGCAGCATCATGCCTGATAATCTTTTAAGGCTGCACCCCTGCAGACTGATCGGCTACAGCCTTTTATATCTGTGCGGAGAGATCATACTGCTTCTGCTCTTACCCATATTTTCCAGAAACTTTAAAAAGAGATTTCCGGGACATTTCTGGTTCTATTTCATGTGCTTCCCGATCTGTCAGTATTTTCTTTTATACAGCTATTTTATGATCATACATGTTTATACCCTGCCTGTATGTGTATTTTATCCTTGCGCCGGAGTAATTGTCTGCATTGTCTCCGACATCGGATTATACAATATTATCCTGCATATCACAAAAACCGAAAAGCTGAATGCAGAAATACGTCTGCTGAACCAGCAGCTGTTCTATCAGACCAATCATTTCAAGTCTTTCACTACGCATTATGAGGAAATCCGGAAAATGCGGCATGATATCGCAAACCATCTCCTGGCTGTCCGCAGCCTCCTGGAGGAAGGGAATATTGATGAAGCACTGCTTTATACAAAAGAAATCGAGGACAGTACAAGGGATTTCCATTCTGTAGGAATCTGTCAGCATCCTGTCGTGGATGCGTATCTCTCAAACCGCAGACAGATGCTGTCCGAAAACGGAATCGAGCTGAAATGCGATGTTTCCATTCCGCCTGATATCTCCATCACCAGTCTGGATCTCATTTCTCTTTTCGGAAATCTCCTTGATAATGCAACCGAAGCCTGCAGCAGCCTGAAGGGATGCTGCATTCAGATAAATGCACACTGCAGCCACGGATACCTGATCATAAAAACCATCAATCCGATGCCTGCTGAACCGCCTGCCAGAAAGAAAGAACGGATTCCCGGACTGGAGCGCGGCCTGGGTCTCCACATCCTGGACGATATTGCCGCAAAGCATGATGCCGAGCTCATTACAGAAGTCAAAGACTGCTGTTTCCGGGTTACCGTACTCTTAAAGGAGGGATCTTCAAATGCTGCAGATTGATATATGTGACGATGAGAAAAGTTCTCTGTTTATCACAAGACATCTGGTGAGGCAGATTATATCCGCCGAAGAAGGACAGATCTCCGCCTTCCTCTCACCCGGTACACTTCTTCAGGCAGCCCGGCGCAGCGGCAAAATTCCGGATATTGCAATCGTTGACATTCAGATGGAAGAAGAGGACGGGATTTCTCTGGCACGCCAGCTCAAGCTGATGTCTCAAAAATGTCAGGTTATCTTTATCTCCTCTTATCTCAAATATGCCACTGATGTTTATGAAGTGGAGCATACCTATTTTATCCTAAAATCCGAAATGCATGAACGGATCGGACCGGCAATTGAGAAGGCACTGGAGGCTCTTAAAAACGCACCTGCCGAGGAACCGATGCTGGTCATCCGTAATACCTCCGAAATCCGGCGCATCCCGTTCAGCAGCATCCTCTACATAGAACGTTTTTTCCGCAAGTCGAATGTTGTCACAGTGCAGGGATCTGTCATCTCCGGCTCTTCTCCTGAGACTCTGGCAGAAGAACTTCCTGCAGGTCTTTTTCTGCGCTGCCATTACAGCTACTGGGTGAACACAGGGAAAATTCAGACCATGGAAAAGAATGCCTTTATCATGAATAACGGAAATCTGATTCCGATCAGCCGTTCCTATAAACAGGATGCCCGCGACCGCTTCTTTGAAATTCTTGCAGATGAATAATTTCCGCCGGCAAAAAAAGATGTTCTGTGCCGGTATATGACACAGAACATCCTCTTTTTATATATGTCTGAACCTCAAATCAGATTCAGCTTTTCTCCCAGCGCATGGTTTCCACTGCTCTTGCCTCCGTTGGAATTCCCTCTTTATAGTGCGTGATATAAGTCTCAAATCCCTTTACATCTGCCGGATCCGGCGCTGTCGTCATCCCCTTCTGATTCCTGAAAATATGGTTTTCCAGGTACTCCGGAAGGCTGCCCTCTTTTCCCCCTGTCAGAAGAAATGCAGCAAGTACCGCCATGCCCCACGGGCCGCCCTCACTGGCTGTTTCCATCACTGTAACCGGCGCATTTACCGCTGCTGCAAGATAACGCTGCGCCACACCCTTGGTCTTGAAAAGTCCGCCGTGCCCCAGTATCCTGTCTACCTTGACGCCCTCCTCTTTGAAAAGAATGTCCAGTCCGATCTTTACAGCTCCGATAGAAGAATACAGATGAGCTCTCATAAAGTTCTGCAGCGTGAAGCTGCTGTCCGGCATGCGGACAAACAGCGGTCTTCCTTCATTCAGCCTGGTAATTCCCTCTCCGGAATAATATCCGTAGGACATCAGCCCGCCGCAGTCTGCATCTCCCTGCAGTGATGCATTATAGAGCTTTCCGTACAGCTCGCCCATATCCGCATCAATTCCGAAAAGTCCGCAGAACTCATGGAAAAGCTTCACCCAGGCATTCAGATCGGATGTGCCATTGTTCGCATGTGCCATCGCAACAGGAAGACCGTCCGGTGTAGTAACCATATCTATCTCCCGATGCAGATGCTTCAGCTTCCTTTCCAGTACAATCATTGCGAATGTGCTTGTTCCGGCTGATACATTGCCTGTTCTTGCCGCAACGGAATCTGTCGCAACCATTCCGGTTCCGGCATCTCCCTCCGGCGGACAGAGCGGAATCCCTGCTTCCAGTTCACCGCTTTCATCCAGGAATGCTGCCCCCTCTGCGGTAAGTACGCCTGCGTTCTGTCCTGCGCAAAGTACCTTTGGCAGAATATCCCGCAGCTTCCAGCTGTAGCCCCTGTCCTGAATCAGCTCATCAAACTGTCTTACCATCCGTTCATCATAATCCAGGCTGACAGAATCGATCGGGAAAATACCGGAAGCATCTCCGATTCCACTAACCTTCTCGCCTGTAAGCATCCAGTGGATATAGGAATCCAGCGTAGTAACAAACGCCAGCTTTTCCGCATGCTTTTCATGATCCAGAACACACTGATAAATATGCGCAATTGTCCAGCGCAGCGGGATATTGAAATCAAACAGCTGTGTCAGTTCTTCCGCAGCTTTTTCCGTATTGCTGTTCCGCCATGTCTGGAACGGTGTCAGCAGTGTCCCCGTCTGATCAAATGCCATATAACCGTGCATCATCGCACTGATTCCGATTGCACCGATCTTTTTAAGTCCTGTACCGTACTCTTCCTTTACCTTGCTGCGCAGATCAGAATAGCAGCTCCTGAGACCACTGTGGATTTCCTCCAGCGGATACGTCCAGATTCCATCCGCCAGCGTATTCTCCCAGTCATGCTCTCCCATTGCCAGTACATTGCCGTCCAGATCCGTAAGGACAGCCTTTATTCTTGTAGAACCGAACTCAATTCCAAGTGCAGTCTCTGCCCTGTTCAGCTTTTCGCATACCTGTTCCTTTGTCATTCTTTTTCCCTTCCGTCACTTTTTCTGCCCATAATAGGCATTCGGACCATGCTTCCTTAAAAAATGCTTATCCTGAATGGACTGCGGTGCCCGCGGTGTATCCGGATTCACAATTCTGGTATAAATATCCATCTTTGCAACTTCCTCAAGAACTGCAGCATTGTGCACTGCCTCAAAGCAGTCCCTGCCCCAGGCAAACGGCCCGTGATTCTTGCAGACAACTCCCGGAACATACATCGGATTCCTGTCCTTAAAAGCCTCTATGATAACCTTGCCGGTATTTTTTTCATAAGCCTCGTCAATTTCCTCCGGTGTCAGGTTCCTTGCGCAGGGAATATCCCCGTAAAAATAATCGGCATGTGTCGTCCCGTAGCAGGGGATATCCTCTCCGGCCTGG
>CAZPEW010000119.1:0-7495 GCA_964585695.1 uncultured Lachnospiraceae bacterium | reverse complement strand
GACTCTGCATTCTTTGTTTCATTTCCATACTTGAGTATAAAGTTAATTAGTTTTTTCATCATATATTATAACGTATAGAATCTTATAAACTTTTTTAACGGCGCAACTTCATAAACTTATGATTTCTTATCTTGTATGAATATCTCTAACAATACTTAGTTAAATAATTACTTAACGAAGTGTTGGCTCTTTGGTGGTTTGATATATTGTTAGAAACAATAACAACGGTCATCACAAAAAATGATAACCGTTGTCATATTATAAACTAAATTAAATTTGTGTTAATCGAAAAGTTATTTGTATTCTCCTTTGTTTGTATTGAAATTCAAGTATACTTTTTGTCCTGCTGTGGCTGTTATTGATTTTGGATCTCCTCCATTACCACGATATACTATTGTTCCAGCATCAACAAGGAACTCACTTCTCCACCAGTCAATACTTGAAATGAGAGCACACATACGAATAGACTTGCTATTAGCAAATGCTGGAGATATGAACTCACCATTCTCTGTTGTAGGAACTGTAAACTTATCGGCTTCTGTACCAACATTCCAACCTCCATTAGAGGCATCGCCAACTAGATAAAGGTTGGGTTTCATTATAGAAATGGCTTTAGTACTTCTGTCTGCAAGTATAAGATACCAGCCTGCAGTGGTAATCTTTAAATTTCCTCCAGATATAGCTGCGCCAGAGCCTGCTTCATCATTAATGTTATCGCCGCCAAAATCTCCACCCCTACCAGCTTGCGGTGCGAATTTAATTTGTTCGCCTTCGTGCAGATAGATAATTTTCCAGAATTGATGGATGACAGCATCTGCGTCAGTAGTATGAATCGGAGTCATAGAAAGCCAGTCATTTGTAGTTGCCCCCCAATTATAATTGCTTCCTGTTAAAAATAATTCTGGATCATTAATAGTTTTTGCAGAAATAGTCTGATCTATCAAATTAATGGTAATCTCATAATACTTATCTGTTGTAGCCTTAATCGTTATATTATTTCCAGAACCATTTGTGTTGTCAACAAGGTTACCTGTTTCTGTCCCGTCATTAAGTATTACTTTATCAACGCTTGCTGTCAATACAGTTGCTGCATCCAAAGAGCCAATAGCGTTCAAATCTAAAATCTTGAAATTCAGATTTTTACTGCTATCAGCAGGTCTTGGAATTTTGAATGTTATTGTTGGATTCTCGTAAGGGTCTACTGATCCGAATTCATAACTATACTTCGTATCATTTGCATTCCAATCTTGAAAGTTTCCTACAAGATAGTAGCCTTTTGTAGATAATACAGGAGCCGAAGGCGCTATTGTTGCGGTGATTTCTCCAGCATCAACCCAGACATCATCTCCATTGACGTTTACGTCGGAATATACGTGGGCTTTGAAAGAACGTGCAATCGGACGTTTGCCAAATGCATTTGCAACAAGACTTTGTAGTTCAGCGCTATCAACTTTGCAGTTTAATCCTGCATTTATTTTAGCAGGAAGTTCGTCCTTAATGCCATCTCCTTGGGGAGTTAGAACAACTCTGTTATTCTCAACCTTATATCCTTGTGGAAGATTTGCTTGTGATAGAGAGAACAGCGTAACGCTGTCTCCTGCATTGTTAAGGTTAATGTTATCTGCAGCGGTTGCTGTATAGCCAGGAATAGTAATTGCGTCTTCCTGCGGGTTGTTCTGCGGATCGGCCCAATCATCATAGTCGCCTTTGCAGGCACTAAGACCAAGAACCATTGTGCATAGCCCTAATATGTATAATTGCTTATTCATTTTCATATCTTCTAATTTAAAAGATTATTATTTTTACTTTACACTACCGTTATCGTAGTCGAAGTCTATGTATAACTTCTGACCTGCACTTCCTACTACAGAGTAATCTGCTCCAACATTCTTAGCCCAGTTGTCAACGATGTTTACATTACGCCAATATAAGCTTCCCTTATATAGGGTAAACTCTGTTTTCCACCATTCAATACCAGGAATTTTAATGTAAGCACGGAGTTCACCACCTCCAACAAATGCGGGTGATTCCCAGTTCGCAGATGCATTGTCAGGAGCTTTCAGTGCCCAGTTTGCATCTCCGTCATTCCATGCACCTCCAGCACATGCACCGATAATATATGCTGAAGCATTATGAATGTTTAATGTAGTCTCGACTTTGTTAAGTTTTTTATTGACAACAACCACGCTATGGAAAGCATACCATCCAGATTTGTTTATATGAATACTTCCGTCAGAGGCTTTTGTAATTTCCACACCATCAGTTTTGTTGACAATCGTTGCGTCGTCAAAACCCTTTGAAGGCTTTGTGTTTGTTCCCCAGTTTATCTTTCCATCAGAACCAATGTAAGCAATTCCGTAGAATTCTCCTGTGCTTCCATATACAGGAGCAAGGGCTTTCGCATTTTCACCCTTGCGAATAGACGGTCCCGCTAGATAGAAAGCTTTTGGCATTGTTGCAACATATCCAACAACAACCTTAGGAATTTCAACTATGTTTGAATTTACATAACCACGCTCAGAGTTGGTGATATGTGCTCTTAGGCGGATATATATAGGCATTACAATACCAGATGGATCTTTACCACTGTTTTGACTTTGGTACATATCAACAATGGCATTATTCATCTCTGTAGCATCTACATTCATATTGGCTGAAGAATACGTACTTTCCAGAGTTGTGTATGAGTCGTCTGTTGCGAAATCTTTACTTAAAGACACCTGAACCTGATATGTTGTAGCCAATGGGAAACCATAATCCGGTTGTGATGTGGTAAGATTTATCGTTTTGCCTTTTTCCAAATCGTATGTATTTCCACCCAAAGCCAAGGCAGGAGTATTCAAATGGAAAGTCGTAGGCTCCTCTAATGTAGGATTGCTGTCTAAATCCTTGCTGCATGATGCCAAGAATGGAATTGCTATAATGGCCAATGCAGGAAGCAGCATATTTTTTATTGACTTTTTCATAATTATTTTCTTTTGAATGTTTACCATTTATTAATAACCCTTGTTCTGATGTAGATTTATATTATTATTATTAATATCATCTTCTGGAATAGGATAGTAATTATAGTGACTGTCAACAGACTGTCCGCTGGCAACGCCGCCCTTCCATGACCAGTTATAGGCATTTCCTGTGAACATACCGAAACGTATCAAATCACTACGACGTCTACCTTCTGTATAGAATTCACGAGCCCATTCGTTTACAAGGTCTTGCTTTGTCAGTTCTGTCAGAGGATCAGCTCCTGAACGCGCACGAATGATGTTAACATCACTTAATCCATCCTTACCTGTGCGCCATTTAGCCTCTGCACGTGTCAAATAAGCTTCAGCAAGACGGAATAATGGAATATCTGTATCCGGAAAGTCCTTATCATGCGTGTTTGCACCATCTGTTCTGATGTTCTGCCACTTGACGATAGAGATTCCATCAAGAAAATTATTAAGTTTGTCTGTACGTAATTTACGTACGCCACCACCACGGCCAGCATAGAACAAAGCTCTGTCGTCATTTGCAGCTTTAAGAATGCTCTTTGTGTCAGAACCATCTTGGGCATCAAGTTTTATAACATCTACTTCTGTAGCCTTATCGTCAGCAGCAATTGAAGACATTGGGATATCATCTTTAGGGAAGAATTTCTCTACTAACTCAGGACGTGAATAAATACAACTCCAACAGTTAGAAACACCAGCATAAGGCATTCCTGCTTTTCTCATAGAATTGACCAACATGTTTGTTCCTGAATTACTCTTTGTATGAAGTCCATCTTGACGGATAGGCAGAATAATTTCCTTAATAGCATCTGTGTTTTCGTCATTGTCTGCCATAAAAAGTTGAGCATAACCACTATATGAAAGACCATTTACAGAATTTGTCTTAACAGTTTTATTCAAATTATAAGGACCTGCTATAACTTTGTCACAATAGTCAATCGCTTTTTGATAGTCCTGTGTTGCTCCATTTGTATATACAGATGAGTTCAAAGCTAAGCGTGCATGTAACATATAAGCAGCACCTTTATCTGCACGGCCATAATTTGTTGATGTCTTTGTTGTACTGTTTTGACCAACGGGATCAAGATCTGCTTCAAGGCTAGTAAGTTCTGCATCCAACCAATCATATAAATCTTTTCCAGCTTTTTCTACAGGCAAAGACTCCATACTTACAGTTTCATCCTTAAATGGAGCCATATGATAGAGATCCAGATAATAATAGTAATTCAAAGCACGAAGGAAACGAACTTCTGCTCTTTTTACTTTAATATCAGCATCTTCGGTTCCTGTAGTTTCTTTTAAGTAGAAATTATAGAAGTTAATATTCCATCCTAGACGGTTATAAGCCCATTGGTTCATTTCCGTTGTTGAGTTCCACGAGATACCTGTAATCTGTGGAATGCCAGGGTCTGTTTGCCAAGCCCAGTTAACCTCATCTGTAGGTAGTTCCTCGAGATTAAAAATCGCACGGTAGAAACCAGACTTATCCTCCGTCATAGAAACATCACCAGAACCGGTTGGACCTTTCTGGCCAGTCAGAGAAAGTGTTCCGTATATTTTAGCAAACAAGGCATTGCCATCATAGGTCGGTGAAGTCTGCGGATCTATTGATTTAATATTTAATTCATCTGTGCAAGAGGCAAAGCCCAATGTGAGCAGACCTGCAAAGGCAGTTTTTAATAATATATTTTTCATAATTGATATACTTATTTAAAATTAGAAATTAAGACTTAAACCAATCTGGAAACTTCTTGGACGTGGATAAGGATTCTTGTCTACACCTGATGCAATTTCAGGATCCAAGCCTTTGTATTTGGTAATTATAAACGGATTCTGTACTGTGAAGAACAAACGTCCAGACATCATCTCTTTACCAGCAAATTTAAGTAATGCAGGGAATGTATATCCTAACGTAATGTTAGAACACTTCAGATAAGATGCATTGCGTACAAAATAGTCAGACAACCAATATACTGTCCCAAGACCTGTAAAGCCAAGTTCTACAGCTTCAGGGAATGTGTTGCGGAATGCACTGTTAGAATATATACCAGAAGCACTGATACTACCATTATCAGATAAGTAATTATAATAAACATAATTACCTAATGACGCATGGAAAGATGCACTTAAATCCCAATTCTTATACAAGAACTTTGTTGTGAAGCCCATAGTAACGTCTGGGGCAGGTTTTTTATAGAAGTAACGATCACTGGCATTGATTTTACCATCGCCATTACGATCTACATACATACCCTCAATAGGTTTTCCATCTTTATCATATACCTGCTGATAAACGAAGAATGAACTTGCTGCTTCACCAACACGGTTTGCCATAATAGTCGTACCACTACCTCTAGATATAGTCTCACCTGTTGGAACATAGTAACTAGCATCACCTGATGCACTACCTGTAAGACTTGTGATTTCATTGTGATTCCAAGAAATATTGTAACTCATATCCCATGTAAAGTCTTTAGTTACAACAGGCTTTACGTTGACAGCGAATTCAAGACCATAGTTCTTTAAAGAACCGATATTCTCTGTCATGACATCAGCAAAATTAGTTCCGACAGGAATTACAACAGAATTAATCAAGTCTTTTGTCTTACGATAATAACCGTCAAGACTCCAAGTCAATCTCCCGTTTAATGCACTAAAATCAATTCCTGCGTTCCATGTTGTTGTCTGCTCCCACTTCAAATTAGGATTGTATGAAGATGGACGAGTCGTATATACAAAAGAATCTGCACCTTGTCCAAATTGTACCATTGCATAGGAATTTCCTTGGGTATAAAGAGGGGTATATAAGAAATCACCATTGATATCCTGCTGACCAGTGATACCCCAACCCAAACGAAGTTTCAATTCGTTCAACCAAGTAACATTCTTGAGGAATTTCTCATTATTAATTCTCCAAGCAAATGCAGCTGATGGGAAATATCCCCACTTGTTATCATCAGAGAAACGTGAAGATCCATCGGCACGGAATGTAGCTGTTAACATATAACGATCAAGAAGAGTATAATTCAAACGACCGAAATACGATACTAATGAATTATGAGTAGCCCATGCTGTTTCTGAACGTAAAGAAGGATTGTATGCTTCACCTGTATAAGGATCAGTTCCCTGACCTTGATTATAGCCACTGCGATGATAATGACTCTGTTCTGCACCACCCATCACATCAAGATTATTGATACCAAACTTGTGCTGATACTGGGCATAGATATTACCTACCATATTGTATTTCCAATAGTGTGTAATACCATACCAACCATAGTAGTTGTTAGAATAAGAATGATTGTCTATATTGTCTGTTTGCTGAGTAGCCGTATATTGTGCTCCAAGACTTCCATGAATATGCAAATCTTCAAATCCATGTATTTTATAGTCTACCTCGGCATTGCCACTAAAGTCGTTTGAATGAGCTATTGTATGCTTCAATTCCAATAAAGCTAGTGGATTCTGAGGGGCATTAGGATTATTTGTATACTTCCAGTCAGAATTAAATGTAGAAGGAGCACCTTGTGATGGCTGATAATAACCACCAAAAGAAGTATAGGTTGGTTCTGAACTATCTACATAAACAGGACGGGTTGGATCAATAGATAAAGCAGAGCCAATAGCACCACTTGCATCTGCATAACGATCCTTTTCATTCATATACTTACCAGTAATATTAAAGTTCAAATGCTTGTCCAAGAAACTTGGAGCTATATTGAATGATGTATTAAAACGATTCATCCAACTAGTTTTCACAGTACCATTTGCAACATTGTAACCTACACTGACACGGTAAGGCATGTTCTTTAGTCCTCCCTGTACACTTACTGAATGATTTGTTGATACTGCCGTACGGAAAATTTGGTCTTGCCAATTTGTGTCAGCATTGCCCAATTGACTAGTGTCTAGTCCAAGACTTTCGCAAAGTGACCTATAATCAGCAGCATTTAGTGGGTGGTATTTCTTTGCAATAGTTGATATGGTCACATCACCATTATAAGATACAGATGGCTTTTGACCATTTCTTCCTTTTTTTGTAGTAATAATTATAACTCCGTTAGATGCCCGAGAACCATAAATTGCTGTTGCCGAAGCATCCTTCAATACTGTGAAGCTCTCAATATCATTTGGGTTAATCATCGCTAAGACATTACTCATACCTGTTGCTGTATTGTTATCTATAGTCAAACCATCAATAACAAGCAACGGGTCATTAGATGCATTAAGTGAAGAACCTCCACGAACACGAATCTGTGCACCTGCACCAGGAGTACCTCCTGCGGTTACAATATCCACACCGGCAATCTTACCAACCATCATATCTGTGGCATTATTAGTAATACCTTTAGATAATTGATCAGGCTTGATAGCAGTTACAGAACCAGTAAGATCATTCTTTTTTGCAACACCATAACCGATAACAACAACCTCATTCAAAGTCTTGTTATCGTCTTTAAGAGTAATTACTAAGTTGTCAGTTGCTGTTACCTTTTTAG
>CAZPEW010000118.1:7125-7506 GCA_964585695.1 uncultured Lachnospiraceae bacterium | reverse complement strand
CTCGTAAGCATATCTGAATGCCTGAGTAATCATAGCCATAATCATAGCGACTTTCACACATGCACCATATATTCCTAATTGTCCCTGGGCGCTGTTGAGTCCTGTGGGATCACCTTGATAGACTAACGGAAAAATAATCTTATCAATGGTTTGGTTTAGGATGCCGGCTATACCGAGGACGAGAATGGGCCAGCTGTAGCTGAGCATTCTTCTCATCAATTGTTTGTCGAATACATATTTGAATCCTGTAAGTTCCGGCCAGAAGAAAACAGTGATGCTGGCTGTACATACCAGATTAAGACCGAATGCATAACCTACTCCTACTTGTGGATTGTAAAAGTGTCCGATAATATCCGGATAACTCTTATAGAGGGCCGGGAG
>CAZPEW010000118.1:5978-7104 GCA_964585695.1 uncultured Lachnospiraceae bacterium | reverse complement strand
CTTGATGGGTCTCTTCTTGTATCTCAAGTACGCAAAAGGGATGCATTGAAAAGCATCGATGGCAACGCATACGGCCATAATGCCAATGTATTCGGGGTGCTGGCTATATCCTAAAAATGAAGCAATCGGCGATAAGAAACCAAGTACACAGGCGATAAACAGCAGGGAGGTGAATCCCACCATGATGAGGGTTGTAGAATATACCTGCATGGGTTTTTCCTCTTCTTTATTGGCATAGCGGAAGAATGTCGTTTCCATTCCGTATGTAAGCAGAACCAATAAAAGGGCTGTATAGGCATATACGTTCGTAATGATTCCATATCCTCCTGATGCAGCACTGAGTTTTGCTGTATAAAGCGGTACTAACAAATAATTCAGGAATCGCCCGATAATACTGCTCATCCCATAAATAGCCGTGTCTTTGGCTAACGATTTCAGATTGGTCATTTTATCTGTCTCTTACTTAATTGTCAAAAAGCGACCGTTGCTGGTTGCTGTCGTATTTATTCTTTCCCAAATGCTTATAAGCTAATTCTGTGACCTCACGTCCCCGTGGAGTTCTTTTAATGAATCCTTCCTTGATGAGGAACGGCTCATAGACTTCTTCTATCGTTCCGGTATCTTCACTGATGGCAGTCGCAATTGTCGAGAGTCCTACAGGACCTCCCTTGAATTTGTCTATGATGGTGCAAAGAATCTTATTGTCTATCTCGTCAAGACCGTATTTATCTATATTGAGTGCTTCCAATGCAAATCGAGCGATTTCGGTATCAATTTTTCCAGAACCTTTCACTTGGGCAAAGTCACGGACTCTTCTGAGCAATGCATTGGCTATTCGCGGCGTACCGCGGCTTCGGCGAGCTATTTCACCGGCAGCTTTGGCATCACACGCTATATGGAGTATATTGGCGGAACGGCAGATGATGCTTGCGAGAACATCCTCATCGTAGTATTCCAAATGAAGATTTATTCCGAATCGTGCTCTCAAAGGTGCTGTCAGCATACCGCTTCGAGTTGTGGCACCAATCAATGTGAATGGATTTAAGTCCAATTGTATGCTGCGGGCCGAAGGGCCTTTGTCTATCATGATATCAATTCGGAAGTCTTCCATGGCCGAATAAAGGTA
>CAZPEW010000118.1:0-5968 GCA_964585695.1 uncultured Lachnospiraceae bacterium | reverse complement strand
TTCTTCCACAACGGGACTTAGTCGATGAATTTCATCGATGAAAAGAACATCATTGGGCTCAAGGGAAGTTAACAGACCGGCCAAGTCGCCCGGCTTGTCAAGTACCGGACCTGATGTGATTTTGAATCCGACTCCCAATTCATTGGCTATGATATTGCTAAGGGTGGTCTTTCCTAATCCGGGAGGTCCGTGAAGGAGGGTATGATCCAAGGATTCTCCTCGCAAACTTGCAGCTTTTACAAAAATACGTAAATTTTCAACGACTTTTTCTTGTCCTTTGAAGTCTTCGAACCGAAGAGGTCTTAAGGCATTGTCGAAATCACTTTCTTTGTTGAATTGCTGCTCCCGTATATCGAAATCCTCATTCATTTTCCAATTTCTGTTTCCTTAGAATGTTGTAATAGGACGGACATAGTATGAACTAGCCTTACTGTTTGCAAAAATTGCACCGCTTATGAAATTGATGGCCCAAGCCTTGTGGTAGCCGTAAATCGTTGAACTCCAATAGGCGCCAGCTATGAAATTGTTGAAAGTCTTGTGCTTGTCGGCATTCATAAAGCCTGACTTGTACAGTTCGAAAACCATTGCCAATTCACCGGCAGAAGGTAATCTCCATCTCCCATATCCTACTTTTCCAATCCGATAATAGTAGCAGGCGTGAGATGCTTTGTAATAAGTCGAAATATATCTGGAATCTATGGGTAAACCTTTGAAATCGGAAAGAGCACCTGAAGATGGCCAGGCAGTGATTTGTCCGCTTGTTTTGTCAATCGTGGCTGTTGTCAGGTATTTGGATTCGGTGCCATAAATTAGATTTGCTTGAGTGCCACTTCCATCTACTGTCTGGATGGAGTCTCTGCCTGTAACGGCTTCACTGACTGATGACCAGGAAACTGTATTGCTGCTGTTGGCGTCATAGATGCCGATGACTTTACCAAATGCTGATGACGAAAGAGATTTGTCTACATCACCTTTTGAATTGCAAAGGGCAAAGATAATACCTACGCACTTGCGACTTGAATCGTAGGTGCTGCTCCACGTATCATCATCGTAAAAATAGTCTCCAATCTTGGCCAATGTATTTATTTCCGTGCAGTTGAATGATCCGGCATCTGTATATTGACCGGCAGAGAATGTGAGAGTACTGTTGGATTCAGATTCATAGACCTTTCCGCTTTGAGTCGTGACAAGAAATCTGAGTTTGACATCGTTGCAGGGGAATAGAGCTACTGTAGCTGAGCCTGAAAGGCCGGATGTGTTACTGATAACCATATTCGAACCGACGTAGTCGCTGGTAAAATATTGTTTTTTCAGGTTATAGACTCTCTCTGAGTAGAAAGATCCTTCTGTGGCCGAAACTGCTATTTTGATAATATTCTGCAAGGGGCTGCCGTTTGTCATGAAAGAGAATTTCCCCAACGCCATTAGCTGAGACATTTTCACAACGGAAGACCTGTTGTTGTTGCTTGCAGCTACCGTATCTGCCCCGCATGCATATGCGAACTTAGCCGCATTTTTAATTGTTCCATCTTGTCCCGATACAGTGAGCACCTGTGTGATGGTATCACTCGTTGCCATGGTCAGAGCAGAAGCAGGGTAAAAGAATGATACCTTGGAACTGTTGGCGTAAGATGCTGTGGACGAGCTATTGAAACTGGTCGAGCCGGTAGATGAATTGGTATATATGACTTTCTTTTTCGCCGTTGTAAGATTCAGTGACGCCACTTCAGTTCCGCTTTCCCAAGTGCCTGAAAGAATATCGCCGGTTCCCGAAACACCATTTATGGATGGAACGCTGGCGGTCAAGTTATAAGTATATACAATGTCTTCGTCATCTTTGTTGCATGAAGTAAAGATTAAAAGAGGAAGACATAAAAGAATGGAATATTTAATATAAAAGAGCAGTTTCAACATATGCGATGTCATTTTATAACGTTATTAAGAAAATTTCTTGCAAAAATACTCAAATAATGATTGTTATTCCCATATTATCCATTAATTAACTAATTTTATCGGCTTATTAATGGAAAAAAAGATAACAAATAAAGATAGCTGCAATCACACCGGCAAGATCGGCCAGCAAACCACAAGGGATGGCATGACGTGTGTTTTTAATGCCTACAGAACCGAAATATACAGCCAATATGTAGAATGTCGTATCGGTAGAACCTTGGAATACGCAAGAGAGCCGTCCGATAAATGAATCGGCTCCGTATGTTGTCATGGCGTCTACCATAAGGCCTCTGGCACCGCTGCCACTCAAAGGTTTCATGAAAGCTGTCGGCAGGGCTCCGATGAAGTCGGTGTTGAATCCCATCCAGGAAAAAGACCGGCTTACTCCATCAATCATCAAATCCATTGCACCCGAGGCTCTGAACACTCCTATTGCCACTAGTATGGCTACAAGGTAGGGGATGATTCTCACTGCAGTGGTGAAGCCTTCTTTTGCTCCTTCGATGAAGCTGTCGTAGACATTGATTTTCTTTCTGAATCCGGCGATGATAAAGGCTATAATGATGAGAAACAGAAGTATATTGGCTACTGAGGTGCTTAGGGTGTTCAGTGTGTCTTTGTCCATTTGGCTGCACCCCCAGATGATGGCAGCGGTAAAAAGGCACATCCCTCCTAAAGTAAACAGAATGACACGGTTGAACAAATTGATTTTCTGATAAAGGCTTACGCAAATGATTCCTGCCAAAGTAGAAAAGAATGTGGCAAGCAATATAGGTACAAATATATCGGTAGGTTGTGCGGCTCCTAATTGTGCACGGTATACCATAATGCTGATGGGGATAATGGTAAGACCCGAAGTATTCAGTACAAGAAACATAATCATGGGATTGGTTGCCGTATCCTTTTTTACATTCAGTTCCTGTAGTCCTTCCATGGCTTTCAATCCCAGTGGAGTGGCTGCATTATCCAATCCTAACATGTTGGCGGCGATATTCATGAAAATATTGCCCATAACCGGATGGCCTTTGGGTATGTCAGGGAACAGCTTGCTGAACAATGGACTCAGAAAACGTCCCAAGGCATTGACTACTCCTCCTTTTTCTCCTATTTTCATGACACCAAGCCAAAGCGAGAGGACTCCGGTAAGTCCTAAAGAAATCTCGAAGGCTGTTTTAGCCGATGAAAATGTGGAATTCATCATATCAGGAAACACTTGTATGTCACCCCAAAATATTAATTTTACCAAAGCCACGATAAAGGCGATGATAAAGAAAGCTATCCAAATGTAGTTCAGAACCATGCTCCAATAATTTTTCAGAGCAAAATTACAATTTTCTAATGAAATAGAACTATCTTTGTATTAATAAATTTAGAAGCCTATGATTAGTTATCAGACAGAAGGAGTGAAATTACCGACATTGAAGCATCGTGAAAACAATGGTTGGATAAAGGAAGTTGCGGCCCAATATTCCAAGAAAATAGGTGAAATAGCCTATATATTTTGCAATGACGAGAAAATATTGGAAGTAAACAAGCAGTATCTTCATCATGACTACTTTACGGATATCATCACTTTCGATTACAGTGAAGAAAGTACGATAAGCGGTGACATCTTCATCAGTTTGGATACGGTAAAAAGCAATGCTCAGCAACTTGGCCTGAACTATGATGATGAATTACATCGCGTTATTATACATGGCATTCTTCATCTTTGCGGACTGAATGATAAGGGACCGGGGGAAAGAGCCGGAATGGAAGATGCAGAGAACAAGGCATTAGCTTTGCGTAAATAAACAAAAAGGGTTGCCGTTTGCAGGCAACCCCTATATTGTATAGAATCATTAATACCAGAAATCCCCCGTGTCTTCTTTTGACATTTTGTTCACCATCTTGACTTTTTCACGTAAATCATCCAAGATATTCCACGCCAGAATTATTAGAGGATCTTTTCCCTTTGGCTTTTTTCCCACCTCTTCCGGTTTCGCGCATGACGGAGATGCAAGATCTTCGTCAGATAGCCAATGAGCGTTTGGGTTTTGTTCTTTTGCTCTCATAACTCAAAGTTTAATAAATTTGTTATTATTCCTCTGAAATCTACGTCGGCTAAGATATGACATCTTTCTTTGAAAAACAAATAACGGACATTTAAAAAATGGCTAAATCTTCTTTACTTTTTATCTTTTTTACAAGTTGAGATTTCTTTTCCTATTTTGCTTTTGTACCTAGTTTGTCAAAGTCGTTCCGCTGAATCAGCTCGAGGGCTTTCTGGATGCTAGGGTCTTCTTCATTAATGATTTGGAAGTATTCACTCATATCCCACAAATCCCTGGCAACTAAACCTTTCAATTGGACTTCAAGCATTTTTTTCGATGAGTTGAATTCTTTTTCATTATATTTTACTCCGCTTTCCTCCCCACTTTTTACGAGTTGTTTCATCATTTCTTCCGGAACCGTGAAGTTCTTGTAGAAACTGTCGAAACTATTGTATTTTTCTTTCAGTTGTTTGCGATGAGCATCTACATACTTCAGATTGGTTTGTATGACTGCACCTTTTGCTACAAGCTGGCGATGGTAATCACTGTATCGGGTGGTATCCAAGGGAACAAAGTAGTCGGGCATGATACCTCCTCCGCCATATACGCTCCTGTGAAGGCGCTTGGTGGTATATTTCAATGAATCGGGAAAATGTATACTGTCTGCATGAATCATCTGGCCACTGTTGTAACGGTTGATGAGGTCCATTTCATAATCTCGTTCCTTTCCTTTTACGTAGGGCTTTTGAATGCAGCGACCGCTAGGTGTATAATAGCGGGCAACCGTCAGTCGTATCATGGAGCCGTCAGGCAAGTCGATAGGACGCTGTACGAGACCTTTTCCAAATGTTCTGCGTCCGACAACCAATCCTCTGTCCCAGTCTTGTATGGCTCCGGTAACGATTTCTGCAGCCGAAGCCGTGTAGTCATCAGCTAATACAATTACTCTGCCTTTCAGCAAATGCCCATTACCTTGAGCGAAGAACTCGCTTCTCGGACTTTTCGAACCTTCTGTGTAGACAATCAGGGAATGTTGGGGTAGAAATTCATTTGCCAGATCAATAGCTGCATTCAGATAGCCGCCGCCATTGCCCTGTAAGTCAAGAATCAAATCATTCATCCCTTTTTTCTGCAATAGAAAAACGGCCTGATTGAATTCATTTGATGTTGTTGCTCCAAAACTATTTACCCGGATATATCCTATTCCCGGTCTGATAATGTAAGAAGCATCTATACTGTGTACAGGAATTTTGTCTCGAACCACCGTGAAGAAAAGAAGGTCTTTGATTCCTCTTCTGATGATTCCCAATTTTACTTTTGTACCCTTGGCTCCACGAAGACGGCGCATAATTTCTTCTGTGCTCATCTTTACTCCGGCTATAGTAGAATCATTGACGGTGATGATACGATCTCCTGCCATAATACCGACTTTCTCCGAAGGACCGTTGCTTACAGGTTGAATGATGAGCAAAGTATCCTGAGACATATTGAACTGGACGCCAATGCCTTCAAAGTTTCCTTGCAAGGGCTCGTTTAATTTTTTAACTTCTTCTGCCGTTGAGTATGTGGAATGCGGATCGAGTTGTCCCAACATTCCTTCAATGGCATCTTCTACCAGTTTCTTTTCATTTACTGTATCTACATACAGATTGCTGATTGCGAATTCAGCCATCTGAAGTTTTCTTATGGGAGAATCACTTAATCGATTGTTTTGGGCCGTCGCATATCCGGTCAATAAAAGCAAAAGTGCGACAGCAATGATTTTTTTTGTCATTATAAAAGTATTTGCAATTTGTTTTAATCTATTTTCATGCCTTCCGGAAGGAATTGGGAAACATCTTTGTGGTAACGCAGCAATTCGCGGACAATGGTGGAACTGACATGGATGAGATCAGGCTCTGTAAACAACAGAATAGTTTCTATTCCACTGATTTGACGATAGACATAAGCCACCGTATCTTCATATTGAAAATCATCTGCTG
>CAZPEW010000117.1:0-7507 GCA_964585695.1 uncultured Lachnospiraceae bacterium | reverse complement strand
TGCGTACGATCCGGCAGCATTCCAAGGTGCCGGTAATCATGCTGACTGCGAGATCTGAGGAGACGGATGAGCTGAAGGGCTTTGAATACGGCGCAGATGAGTATATTTCAAAGCCGTTTTCTCCGAAGATTCTGGTTGCACGTGTGGAGGCAATTCTCCGGAGATCCGGTGCCAGCCAGGATGAAACGCTTGATATTGCCGGCATTGTAATTGATAAATCTGCACATTCCGTAAAGATCGGCGGAGAGGAAATTGAACTGAGTTTTAAGGAATATTAACTTCTTCTGTATTTTGTGGAAAACCGGGGAATTGCTCTGTCCAGAGAAAAAATTCTGAACAATGTATGGAACTATGATTATTTCGGAGATGCCCGTACGATTGATACGCATGTCAAAAAGCTTCGTGCCAAACTGGGAGCGAAGGGTGATTTCATAAAAACGGTATGGGGTATGGGCTACAAGTTTGAACCGGAGGAGAAATGAAGCTGATCAATGAGTGCAAGACAAGCATCCGCTGGCGCTATACGCTTATTTTCATCGGATTGATTGGGTTTATTCTGCTTGCCATCGTCTCCGCAGATACTTTTCTGCTGGAGCCCTACTATACCCGTGAGAAGGTAGAGGTTCTGGAAAAATCCTATACAACACTGGATAACATGCTGAAGGCGGCGCAGGACTCCGGTCTCGGCATCAGCGATCTTTTTCCGGATGATTATGATGCTTCTGATCCTTCCACGGAGACAGTTGCAACGAAATATGTCAAGGACCTGAGTGAGTCCAACAATGTAAGCGTGGTAATCATCGATACGGCATCAGACAAAATTTTTGCATCAGCCGGAGACAGTGATTTCCAGAAAAGGAAGCTCAGCGAGTATATTTTCGGAAACCGCAAGAATTTCCAGGAAAAGATTCTTAAGACCTTTGACAACTATTCCATTGAACAGAACACAGACCGCAGCAATAAAAACGGATATCTGGAAAGCTGGGGCTATTTTTCGGATAATAAAACCAGTTTTATCATGTCCATGCCGCTTTCTTCCATTGAGGAATCCGTCAAGTTTTTCAACCGCTTTCTGATTGCCATCGGCCTCATTGCCATCGTGATCGGTTCGGTAATCATCTATATTGCCAGCTATAAAATCACAAAACCGATTGACTCACTGGCAAAGCTCTCGGAAAAAATGGCCAGACTTGATTTCTCCGCACGGTATGAGGGATGTTCGCAGGACGAAATCGGTATTCTGGGAAACAGCATGAACAATCTCTCCGAACGGCTGGAAAAATCAATCGGAGATCTTAAAACAGCCAATAATGAGCTGCAGTCCGACATTGAGAATAAACGTCTGATTGACATCCGCCGCCAGGAGTTTGTTGCGAATGTCTCGCATGAACTGAAAACACCGATTGCACTGATTCAGGGGTATGCAGAGGGGCTCCAGGATGGCATGGCAGAGGATCCGGACAGCAGGAATTATTACTGCGGTGTAATTGTGGATGAAGCGCAGAAGATGAACCGTATGGTACGGCAGCTGATGAATCTGTCCAGTCTGGAACAGGGCAAGGATCTGCCGGAATTCAAGCTTTTTGATCTTTCGGTTCTGGTGCAGGGCGTAATTACCGCTTCGGATATTCTTATCAGGCAGAAAGATGCGCATGTTGAGGTGGATGTGCCGGAAGGCACCATGGTCTGGGCAGATGAATTCAAGATGGAAGAAGTTATCACCAATTATCTGAACAATGCACTGAATCATCTGGAAGACCCCGATAATATCAGCATTTATTCGGAGCGGGAAGCGGACGGCAATGTTTCCATCCATGTTTCCAATACCGGAAAACAGATCCCCGAGGAGGATCTTGACAAAATCTGGGAGAAATTTTTCAAGGTGGATAAGGCGCATACCAGATCCTATGGCGGTTCCGGCCTCGGACTCAGCATTGTAAAGGCAATAGCGGATGCACACCACCAGAAGTGCGGTGTAAGAAACACAAGAACCGGTGTTGACTTCTGGTTCAGACTGGAAGGGAAGGACGCAAGGAAGCAGGAATCATGATCTGCATTGCGTTCTGCAGATTGTAAATATCGGCGGTACTGGTTTTGCCGCCGTATTCGCCGTCCAGTGTCCAGTCGGTACGGTCATCGCTGATAAACTGAACATGGCTCGTCTTAAAAAGACGCACATACGGACTCTGACGGTTGAAATCACCGCTCATGAGTCCGTTTATGATTTCTGCAATATCCGTAAGCCTGTCCGGTGCCTTGATGAGGAGAACCTCAAAAAGTCCGTCGTTCAGCGCGATCTGTTTCAGGTCTCTGGCACTGATGCCGGCGATGGAGGAGGAATTGGAAACGCAGCCGAAAAGGAAATCATCCTCGTCGGCAGTACCGTCATGGATGATCTGCATATGGCAGCGGTAATTGATGCTTTCCGGGAAAACAGACAGTGATTTCAGCAGGTAAGCAGGATAGCCAAGAGAATTTTTGGCGTTCTGGCTGGTCTGGTAGCTTACAGCCGTAAAGGCTCCGAATGCTGCGATATAGTTGAAGTACTGCTGGTTGAACTGTCCGATATCATAGGAGAAAGCGGTGCCGCGCGAAATAGCTGCACAGTTGTCTGCAAGCTTCCGCGGGACACCGAGGCTTTTTGCAAAGTCATTGGTGCTTCCGCTCGGGAAATAGCCGATCGGAACCTTATGCGTAAGTTTCATGATGGCATTGATGACATGATTCAGCGTTCCGTCTCCGCCGCAGCAGACAATCAGATCAAACTGACCGTCGTGAGAGGAAATGATCTCCTCGGCGCCCAGACCTTTCTGATCGGGCAGAAGCGGATAGACAGTTACCTCACAGCCATCCTTTGCGAGACATTCGACGATATGATATGTATTGCCGCCGGCATTTCCGGTGCCTGCAGCAGCATTGACCAGTAACAGTACCTTTTTTTTATATGTCATATTATCCTCCCTGATGTCTGTACGGCTGAATTGTGATAGAATAGGTGTCATGCCTGCAGTAAGCTTTGATTAAACTGATTATAGCCTGATTCCGGGAAAGCGTAAAGACGGAGAATTTGAGGCGCAGATCGGTGAGACCGGCGATGCAGATTTATTTAATTCATTCAGGAGGCAGAAAATATGTTAAATCCAGCAGCAATGATGAAGGTCGCAGGAGAGTTCCGCCGTTTTCAGGCAGATCATCCAAAGGTTGCAGCGTTTGCACAGAAGGAGATCCAGAGCGGTATTCCTGAAAACAGCGTTGTGGAAATTACGATTACCAAGCCAGGTGCAGATCCCGTGACCTGCAATTTCCGGGTGCTTGCAAAGGATGTGGAAATGGTTGAGAACCTCAGGAAGCTCCAGTAAATTGTAAGAAAATAATGTTTTTTTTGTTAAGCACTTTCCGGTGCTTCATGCTATGCTCTGAAGAGTGGATTTTTACCGCAAAAGAAACAGAATGATACGGCATTTTTACATAATACGAGGACACAGCATGAGGACAGAGCATTTATTTTACAGAAGCAGGAAGTGTAGCCGTACGGCCTGCAGTGCAGTGACGGCGATGATGATGGCAGCAGTGCTGGCGGCAATGCCGTCATGTGCATATGCGGCAGACCAGGTGGTGATTTCCGATTACGGTCCGGTCAGCAGCATTGCAGAGACAGAAACTGCCGGTACAGAAGCAGATACCGCAGAGACTTCCGGGACAGACAAGACATCTGCAGCGCAGGCAGGCACGGTACAGACAGGAAATGCAGAGACAGGTGCAGCGCCGGACACTGCAGCGCAGACCAATACAGCAGAAACCGGCACAGCACAGATAGTCAACAATGCACTTGCATCAGCAGCCTCTCTGCCGGACAAGGGGGCGGATACACAGGCAGTAACAGACCTGGTAAACAGTGATTATGCGGTGCTCTTTGATCTGGATCAGAATAAAATGGTTGCGGAAAAAAATGCAGATGCCGTGATCAATCCTGCTTCCATGACAAAGGTACTGACTTTGCTTGTTGTCTGTGAGCATGTGCAGAATCTGGATGAGAAGCTGACTGTGACACAGGCAACGGTAGATTACATTAATGCACATGACTGCAGCAATGCGGGACTCTCCGCAGGGGAAACCATTTCTGTGCGGGATCTTCTGTACGCACTGATTCTCCCGTCCGGGGCAGATGCAGCACTGACGCTTGCATCCCGTACAGCCGGTTCGCCGGAACAGTTTGTAACGCTGATGAACCAGAAGGCAAAGGCACTGGGACTTTCCTCCGGAGCAAACTTTACAAACTGCATCGGCCTTTACAGTCAGAACCATCACTGTACGGTTAAAGATGTTGCTGTTATCATGAAGGCAGCACTCAGCAATTCGCTTGCGGCATCGGTTCTGACAACACCGGCCTACAAGGTGACAACGGCAAGCAGACATACCGGCGGTATTTCTCTCACCAATCTGTTTGTTTCCAGAATCAGCGGCAAGATTTCGACCGGCAATGTTTATGCGGCAAAAACCGGCTATGTGAGTCAGTCAGGCTTCTGTGCTGTGAGTTATCTGAAGGGCAGCAACGGACGGAATTATATCTGCGTAACCGGCAAGGCAGACAGTACCTGGAAGGCGATTTATGATCATACCGCACTCTATCAGAATTATGTAAAGTAATATTTGCAAAAGGCGAATGCTGCAGCAGACTGCTGCGGCATACATCCGTCAGGGAAAGGATGCCGGCCACAGATGTGGCTGGCATTTTTATGGATATGAAACGGATTCTCAGAAATTTAAGACGCATATGGAAAGAACTACTGATCCTGCTTCTCACTTTTTCCTGCCTGTTTCTTGTCAGGGAGATGGCTTACAGGCATACCGGCTGGACACCGGAGGTCCGCCGGTACCGGGCAGATCTGGAAAAGGCTGCGGCAGACTGTCATATAGAGGGGTATCTTGATTATCTGCTCGCCATCATGGAAGTGGAATCAGGAGGCAAAGGAAAGGATATCATGCAGTCCAGCGAATCACTCGGCCAAAAACCGAATTCACTGGACACACAGGCATCCATCGGGCAGGCCTGCAGATATTTTGCAGAGCTGCTGGACTACGCCGGAAAAAAGCAGCTGTCTCTGGACAGTGTTCTGCAGGCATACAACTACGGAACCGGATATCTGGATTATGTTGCTGCGCATGGCGGAGTGCATTCGGAGACACTTGCAGAGAGTTATGCAAGGGAACAGTCCGGAGGTGAAAAAGAACCTTATCACAATACGGAAGCAATCCTTAAAAACGGCGGATGGAGATACCGTTACGGCAATATGTTCTATGCTGATCTTGTAGAAGCTGCTTATCAGAATTACCATGAAGGGGCACATATGCATATTATTTCCCGTATATTGATTACATTGACTGCACTGGAATTATTTTATATGATGTTTCTTGAAACATTCCAGCCGAGGAAAAAACAGCTTCTTGCCGGTTTCGGAATTTATCTGGGTGAACCCAGAAGCAAGGTACTGACTGTGCTGTATAAAAAGCAGGGAATCCGACATGGTATTCTCGGCATAATGCTTTTTTATGCAGCATGGTTCTCCTCTGAGGCAGCAGAACGCAGCGGGTTTCTGCTGCTTCTGGCTGCACTTTCTGCACTGTATGACTGCTTTCTGGGAGGACCGCTGGGAGGCTGGAAAGGATTCGTGAAACAGGGAGGTCTTGCTGCTGTATCCCTGATCAGTATTTTTATTCTTTAGAATATTCCTGTGCATTCATATGAAAAGGACGCTTATGAAATATCTGATATTTGCTGACATAGATGGTACAATACGGAATTTTGACGGGGAGGTACCGGAATCTGCAAGGGAAACCATCCGGCAGCTCCGCAGGAACGGCCATAAAGTGCTGATCTGCAGCGGACGTCCGCTGTGTGAGATAGAACCGCATATTCTGGAGATCGGATTTGACGGTATTGTTTCCGCCGGCGGTGCCCGCGTGGATTACGACGGAAAAATCCTTGTGGACGAATTTATTCCGGATGAACTGCTGAGGAAGTTTGCGGCAGATCTGACGCAGAATTTTGTGGCAGATTTTCTGACCAGTGAAAAAGATCTGGTGCTTCTCCGTCAGAAAGAAGCATTTGAAGCGGTCAACCGCAGAGTGCAGGAAAATCTCCCGGAGGGGTCGGCCAGACTCCTCCTGCAGCCGCAGTATGCAGACAGCATAGACCGGCTGCATGCCATAGAAAAGATTACGTTTTTCGGAGATACGGTAAGTCAGGATGAAATCAGGACGGTATGGGGCGGCCGTTTTAATTTCCTTCCGTTCAGTTTCCGCTGCCCATTCCCGTACGGCGGCGAAATTCTGATACCGGGTGTCAATAAGGGAAGTGCCATCCGGTCCATGCTGGAAAAAACGGGCTTTGAAAGGCAGCAGACGATCGGCATCGGTGACAGTGAGAATGATATTGAAATGCTGGAAGCAGCAGGAATCAGCATAGCAATGGGAAATGCAACAGAAAGCGCAAAAAGGGCAGCCGGAATCCTGACGGATCCGCTGACAGAGGATGGTTTCCGCAATGCATTTCTGCGTCTCGGACTGATTTCCTGAGCCGCATCCCGGACACGGAAAACAGTAACAAAAGATGCTTTTTTAGGGAAAAACTGTTGACAAAAGCAGCTGAAATTAGTAATATACATAAGTCGCTATAAAAGCGAACGGGGTGTGGCTCAGTTTGGCTAGAGCACCTGGTTTGGGACCAGGGGGTCGCAAGTTCGAATCTTGTCACCCCGATTTCCACGGAAAGACGTATTTGTGCGGGAAACCGCATGGATACGTCTTTTGTTTTTGGAAAAGGAAAGCCGGCGGAATCCATCCCGCACAGTGCGGACATATAAGGTGCATATACAGGATATACTAAAGGCTGTTTCTCAGCAGAGTGGCTTTTTTGATGTTCTGACAAATATGTCCATAAAATGCCCGGAAAGTATCCGGACAATACAACATAAGATACAAAAACATTGACATCATATGACGACAAATTATAAAATGATAATGTACAGCTTGAATAGGTACGGACAAATAAACGGGAAATTTAAATTTGTATTATTCCGGACTGCGCGGCTGATATAACGGAAGACAGAGCTGAATATAGTAATAGCAGCAGAAGATGCTGCAGGACACAGCAGGATACAGCATAGAAAACAGCAGGATGTATTGAAAAATAAAAGGAGGCACACAGATGCTGGAGGAATTAAAGAAAAAGGTTTATGAAGCAAACATGCTTCTGCCGGAGTATCATCTGGTTACATTTACCTGGGGGAATGTCAGCGGAATCGACCGCGCAAAGGGCCTTTTCGTTATTAAACCGAGCGGTGTGGAATACAGCCGCCTGAGACCGGAGGATATGGTTGTCATGGATCTTGCGGGAAACAAGGTTGAGGGAGAACTGAATCCTTCCACGGATACGGAGACGCATCTTGCACTTTATCTTGCATTCCCGGAGGTAGGCGGCATTGTTCATACACATTCGACATTCGCG
>CAZPEW010000116.1:2266-7519 GCA_964585695.1 uncultured Lachnospiraceae bacterium | reverse complement strand
GGATATGTTCATGCAGCAGTTTGAAGCCTATACGTCGACGCAGATTTCCGCGAATGATGCGCTGACCGGAGATGCGCAGACGATACATTCGAGCTCGGTTGCAGCAGCCTTTCCGTATGTATATAAATTCCTGAATGATAAAAACGGTATTTTTATCGGAAAAGCTGCCGGTGTACCTGCCTTTGTGAATTTCTTTCTGAGGGACCGGGAGCGTGTAAATTCCAACATGGTTATTATCGGTAAGTCCGGATCCGGCAAATCCTATGCCACCAAGACGATTCTTACACACCTTGCGGCGGAAAATGCAAAAATTTTCATTCTGGATCCGGAGAATGAGTATACCGGCATGGCAAAAAATTTCCAGGGAAAGATCATCGATGTCGGTACTGCGGCGCAGGGCAGACTGAATCCGTTTCATGTAATCACAAACCTCTCGGATGAGGAGGGCGGAGATGATACGGAGGGCGGAGAGGCAGAGGGGATGAGCCTGAATACGCATCTGCAGTTTCTGGAGGAATTTTACCGTCAGATTCTGCCGGGTATTGACCAGGATGCACTGGAATATCTGAATAACATAACCATGCAGGTCTATGAATCAAAGGGGATTTACAATGATTCGGATTTCTCTGCGCTTACGCCTGAAGACTATCCGACATTTGATGATCTTTATGAGAAGCTGATCAATGATGTACAGCGTTCCGGGGGTGATTATGCCAAGAAAAATCTGCGTGTGCTGATCAATTATATCTCAAAATTTGCAAGCGGCGGACGGAATGCAAATCTTTGGAACGGGCCGGCAACGCTCACGACCAGTGAAAACTTCATCGTATTCAACTTCCAGTCGCTTCTTGCCAATAAAAACAACCTGATTGCGAATGCACAGATGCTCCTGGTCATGAAATGGCTTGACAATGAAATCATTAAAAACCGGGATTTCAATCTGAAATACCATGCAAACCGGAGAATCATAGTGGTTATTGATGAAGCGCATGTCTTTATTGACAGCAAATATCCGATTGCGCTGGATTTCATGTACCAGCTGGCAAAACGTATCCGTAAATACAATGGTGCGCAGATTGTCATCACACAGAACATCAAGGACTTTGTCGGTACAGAGGAACTGGCCAGAAAAAGTACGGCAATTATCAATGCAAGCCAGTACAGCTTTATTTTCCCGCTTGCGCCGAATGACATGTCGGATCTGGTCAAGCTGTATGAAAAGGCCGGAACCATCAATAAAACGGAACAGGATGATATTGTAAATAATGGGAGAGGCAGAGCCTTCCTCATTACGGCACCGCAGGCGAGAACCAATGTGGATATCCTTGCAGCGAAAGATATTGAGAAATTATTCACCATGGAATAGAAGTGACGGAGGGGGAAAATGGGGGAAAACAGAAAAATCTTGAAGGGCAGGATATGGCTGATTCTGGCAGCAGTATGCATACTGCTTTCCGGCTGCCGGAAAAAAACCGGCGGCCAGGCGGTAAGCGGAATCCGTTCTGCCGGCGTGCTGCGGGTGGCAGTCAGTACCGGCGGGCAGAACCGTGCAGCGGAGGAGGTACTGAGCTTCCGGGAAAGGAAGCTTGCTACCATGCTTGCGGAAGCACTGAATGTACAGCTTACATTCAACGGGTATGAAGACGTATCGGCAGCACTCTCGGCTGTTTCTTCCGGGGAAGCGGATCTTGCGGCAGGCGGTATTACAGACGGTACCGTATCCCTGGAGGAATTTGCGATTTCCGATCCTTATGAGAAAGCTGCACTCTATGTCGTGACGGCATATGGCGATTATTCCAATTCACCGGCATCCTTTGAGGGAAGGAGTCTTGGATACTCTGCAGCTGTATCGGGAGTGTCGGATCAGCTGCTGACAAAGGAAAGCGGCATTATCAGCATTCCGTCCGCCGGTTATTCCGATGAGGATATAACCGGTGCGCTGGAAAACAGAGAGATGAATGGATATCTATGCCTTAGAGATGAGGGACTCCGTCTCGTTAAAACCGGCCGAAGTGTACAGCTTCAGAATGTACTTGGAACAGAACCGCTGCAGTTTGTGCTCGCTGCGGATAAAAATGCCGCGGATCTGATACAGGGAGCAGACAGACTGATTCCGCAGGAAGCGGCGCAGGAAGAATCAGAAGGAAGCGGCTATTCAGAGGGAAACAGTTATTCCGGAGAAAGCGAGGGTGCCGCGGAAGCAGGAGTTCCGGGCAGCACAGATACTGCGGAGATGTCAGGAAATATGCAGGATAATACTGCAGACGGAACCGGAGCGGTACAGACATCTGATAAAAAGAGCGGTTTTCCAGCTGCAATACTGCTGACACTGCTTCCGGTTCTTTTTATCATTGCATTCTGGAAGCTTTTTGCAAAGGCAGGAGAGGCCGGCTGGAAATCACTGGTACCGTTCCTCAACCTCTATATACTCTATAAAATCTCCTGGGGCAAAGGCATCCTGTTCTTGCTTGGTTTTATACCTTTTGTAAACATAATCATTTATTTCATGACCATGCTGAAGCTGGGCGATGCCTTTGAAAAGAAGCTTCCCTTTAAGCTGGGGCTTCTGTTTCTTCCGAATGTCTTTATGCTGATTCTCGGCTTTGATCATTCGGAATATCTTGGAAGCGGGCATAAAAGCTGAGCCGGCAGGAAAACAGCAATAGCAGGGAGGCAGTATGGGGTATTTTGACAGTGCCAAAAATCAATATCTTTGGAATGAGGAGCTTTCTGTACTGGTCAGACAGAGGGATGCTTTTCTGAAGGATGGGATTGATCCGTACGAGGTGAATCCGGAAGAAAAAACAAAGGCAAAAAGTACGGCGAACCGGATTCTGATGACGTTTGAGGAGCTGGAAAAAGAGCAGGACCTGGAAGATGCGGAGGAACGCTCTGTTTACAGTGCAGTGAAACAGAACAGAATGGAAACAGGACAGTCTGCGGAAATCAGGCAGCAGGCAGAAAGAAACGGAAACCTGGCGCGGCAGCCGACGCCGGCAAAGCAGAGGGCGGTGCCGGGATGAGAGAGATCATAAAGTATTCTGCGGTTCTGCTTCTTGTACTTGCCGTGTCGGAAGCCACTGGCAGAACAGCTTATGCAGAAACAGCCGGAGCCTTGCCGGATACGGAAATATCGGAAAGCGAACTTGCAGCGCTGGAGCAGGAACTCAGTGTGCAGGAAGCAGCCGGAGACAAGGAAACAGGCACAGCGGACAGTACAGAAAATTACGATTCCTATGCATTTCCGGACGAACAGAATGCATTTTCTGTCAATGAAAATCCTGAAAGAGAAATCAGCTTTGACAGTGCGGCCGGCTTGTATACGTACCGCCTGCCGGATAAAAGCAGCTGGTCCATGAGTGTTCCGGACGGTGCCTGTACAGCAGGAACGGTCAGGCTCTCTCTGGACAGCTCCGGGGTACTGCTCAGTGTCAGGAAAAACGAGGAGATGTATTCTGCACCGGATACGCTTGCATTCGAGGAACCCGGCAGGTACCAGGCGGAATTTTTTATCGGCGGAGCTGCACCGCAGGATGAAGACGATATAGCAGCTTATACAACGGACAGTAAAACGGAAATATACCATATTACCGTAAGCTTTACGATTTTTACCAGTCCAACCAATGCATTCAGAGAGATGCAGGCACCGGCGGGATTCCGCCTCAGACAGGTTTCTTTGAATCAGAAACAGATACCTGCGGCCGGAGACACCGCGGAATTCACGGAGGATGGTGATTACGGACTTGTTTTCTGCGGTATCCGGGACAGTAGTGTCAGCTATGAACTTCATTTTACCAGTGACCGGACAGCACCGACTATCAGCTTTTCACCGGATATCAAGGGCAAAACAATCCGCGCCCCGGTCAGACTTACACCCTCGGAAACAGACTGCAGCATAGAGATACTGCGGAAGGGGATCCGGACAGCAGATGTAGATCATACGATCCGGAACGGCGGGTTTTACAGTGTTATTATTACGGATCCTGCAGGAAATGAAACAGACTACCAGTTCAATGTCAGCTATCCGATCAGGAGTCTGACAGATACTTTTTATATTCTTGGCGGGGGACTGCTGCTACTTTTTCTGTATGCGGGTATCCGGAGACTGCAGCATCCCGGCGTCCGGTGAGAAGCTGTCTGCAGAAAGAAGAAGTGAGACATACAGAAAATGAACCTGCGGCGCTGAAACCGCAAAAATATGAGCCGGCCTTGCCGGACAGATGAAGAAAAGAGGACAAAATGAATATATTAGGAAATATCGGAAACATGATTATGCTTGCAGGAACAACAGCTGCAGAGTCGAATGTCTTTTCAGAAGCGACGGCACCGATTATCGGTCTTATTGATTCGGCAGTCGGACCGCTGATCGCTCTGGTAGGATCCGTCGGTGCGGTTTACTGCATAATCCTTGGTGCAAAGCTTGCCAAGGCAGAGGAACCGCAGGATCGTGAGAAGGCAAAAAGTGCCCTGAAAAATGCAATCATCGGATTCGTGCTGATTTTTGTGCTGCTGGTTGCATTAAAGGTATCCGTAAAACCGCTGACTGACTGGTACACAGCGAATGCAAATAAAGCGGCAACTGCTGCGATGTTTCTGAGATAAGTAAAAATGCTGACTGCCGGGCAGGGAACTGCCTGGATTAAACAAAGAAGGGGGTACAGGCATGAAAAAAAGAATACGGGCGCTTCTGCTGGCAGCTGTGATGTGTTCTGTATCAGCCTGCACCTCCCTTCTGGACAGTGCGGATGTCAATGAGTTTTCCGTAACGCTGGAGACCGCCCCGCAGAGGGTGCCGGAAAAGAGTGCGGAGGATATCAAGAAAAAAGGAGTTGACAATATCGATAAATACCAGATCGGAGGAGATTCTGCATTTTACATTCTCCGCGCAAACTGTCCTGCGCAGAAGAATATCCTGGACTTCCAGCTGGGCGGTATGGAAGAAACATCGGAGGGACCTGTTGTTTTTTATGCCTATCAGGCAATCTATCATGCGCTGGAGAATGATGGTCTCGGCGGAGCGGCGGAGAGCGGAATTTATTCACCGGTAAGAACTATGATCGGAGCACCGACAGCGGGTGATGCGCACAGTACAGAAAGAGATATTCAGGAGGAAATACCTGCAGAGACAGAAAAAAATGCTGATCCGGCAGACACAGAGAATTATGCAACCCCCTCTTTCATAAGTCCGGAACTGCTTCAATCCGAAAAAATGATGAATACTGTCTTTATGGCCTATAATGTGAAGACACATCA
>CAZPEW010000116.1:0-2256 GCA_964585695.1 uncultured Lachnospiraceae bacterium | reverse complement strand
GGGCGACCATGAAGACACCATGGGGAGAGGATGATGAAAAAAAGACCAAGGTTGATACCGCGGTAAAAAAGGCAGATGAGTTTGATACCTTTTTTCTGCATCGCTTTTTGACAGCAAGCGGAGAATATGCCTATTCTTTTTACTATCATGGACTTTTTCATGAATTTGATACAAAGGGCCAATGCTATTACAGAACGGATCTCACAGATATTCTGAATCTGCAGAACAGCACACTTCTTGGGTATAACGCAGAAGCTGTTTTTACGATCGGAAATGTCATACCGGACGGCTATAATTTTATCTATATTACAATGCTTCTGGATACAAACCCGGATGCGGATTCAGACACAGAGGATGAGAACAGTGTCCGGCAGTATCTGATCCGGGTGCTCCAGCAGGATGTTTCGGAGTCTCCGGAGCTTTACAGTCTCATTGCCCAGAACAAATACGATGAATATCTTACAAAAACAGGGAAAAGTTATTTCGTATCGGAAAACAAAAATTTTCAAACGTTGAAAACATTGTTTATGAGTAAAGACGGAAATGAATATACTCCGCTGCCGGAAGGAATACAGTCAGATAATCTTAATAAAACCAGATCCCTGCTGCAGAATATGCAGATGGAAAATGGAAAGTGGGTTCTGTCAGAAGATGACATTAACCTGCTGAAAAATACATTGCAGCTCCCGATCTCAGGAGATGAGATCAGGCAGCATGGACAGTTTGATACCAGCTATGGGCAGTTCCGCTTTTTTGATCCTAAGCTTCCTTATTATCTTGCGGTCTATGAAGAAAAAACATGGCGTTTCCCATGGCTTCAACGCTTTAGGTATTTAAAGACAGGCAAATTTATCCCGGAGATATATCCGGCTGATCCATACAACTGCAGTGTACATGCATACGAGAACATCAATAACCGGTTCATTGAGGGTTTTGCCGCATATACCGGGCAACAGACGGAATCCTATGACGGCAGACTGTTTCTGTTTCAGGAATCAGATTCCAATAACTGGCCTGTCAGGGTATTTGAGAAAGAAGCCGTTACCAGAAGCTATTATATTACCTATCCGGCAGAGTATAAGGAAGGGATGCGGGCATATATAAAGGATATTCTTAAGTTTCAGATTGAGGAGGGGCAGACTGCCGGGACAGATACGGAAGAGGAAACGCAGCAGGAAAGCAATGAAGCTGCAGATACAGAGGCATCTGTGGAAACGCAGCAGGAAAGCAATGAAACATCAGGTACGGATACATCCGGGGAAAATGAGCAGGCGGATGAAATGGTTACCGACAAGGTGACAGAAACAGCTGTTTTTGACAAAGACTGTACGCTCCATTTTAAGGCGCCAGCCGGACTTATGCGCGTAGCTGCGGTAGAACAAACGGACGCCAGCATTGAAATAAGTCCGGGGGCAGGCGTGATCGGGTATGACAACAGCAAGGTGCAGCAGGAAGACGGACAGACGGTAAAAACCTGTTCTGTAAAGTGGCAGTATAAGCAGGATGTTTTCTGGGCAGACGGAATCCCGGGAAATACCAGCGGCTGCTATCTCAAGACAGAACCGGATGAAGATAACAATCCGGTGCTTATGATTTATACAGATGACAGTGTCAATATCCTGCGGGATTTTGCGGAAAAAACAAACAGCAGCTGGAAACCGAAAAACTATGGTATTACATTTACATCGCTTTCCAATGCCTCTGTGAATTTTGGCATTGAAGTCGGGAAATCAGATGCTGACACTATCGGCGCACTGGATGAAATCCGGGTAGAAGGGGAAAGCACAGCAGAGGATCCGGCTTTAAAAAATACAATCAGCACATCAGAGACAGCCGACAGCTACAATGCCTGCAGCAGTCTGATACGTAAAGAGAACAGCAAGGACTGGCTGTATCTCGCAGGGGTGCTGAACGGTCTTGTCAAGATAAATCTGCAGAATAAAGAAGCATGTCAGCTCTCTGCCTATCCTTATTACGGGATATGGACTGATTCCGCGGATAATAAGAAGCTATGGGCGATCGGCTTTCAAAATGCAGATTATATGTATTCGAGACAGGATATTTTTGCAGCGAGGGTATATAAGCTTCCGGTTTATGATGCGGATGCAGCGGCCTCTGCTGTGATTTCCTATCTTAAGAAGAATCCTTCCGCACTGCAGGCTGGGAAGCCGGATGCTGCTGTGGGTGCTGCAGGCAGAAAAACAACAGATGCTCTGTGGCAGCGGATACTGGAAAAAACCGGCATGGAACAGGCAG
>CAZPEW010000115.1:0-7628 GCA_964585695.1 uncultured Lachnospiraceae bacterium | reverse complement strand
ACTTGTAGCGGATGAACATTTTGATGATAGTAAATTTATAAATATATATATTCCAGGATATTCTCTTGGAAAAATATAGTAGTATTTTAAAATAAGATATGAAGATGATTCTCCATATTATGCTATAAGTGATAGATTTGATATATCTGACTTAGATTATTCTTGGTCTTCTAAAATTACAGATACTACAAAAACTACTAGAGAATTTGAAAATACTTTTTTTAGAGGTGATTGTTATATTTGCAACTTTACTCATAGATTAAATAGAAATTTTTAGGATCCTGCAGCTCCAACCAATGATACTATAGTAGATTAGAAATGTTGGAAGGATAATTATGATGCTAATAAATCCGATAAATTTGATAAAATTAATTTAGGGGATGTAAATGCAGTTTAGTTAGGTAGTTGGATTACAATAAAGTTAAGAAGTTCTACTAACTTATCTATACGTTCATTAGATGAGTCTCATATTAATGAAAAATCTATAACAGGTAATCCTAGAGGATTTTATCCATTATAGCAAGTTACAGTTGAAGGTAATTATAAAATAGCCTCATCTTATGTAACAAATGATGGGTTTAGAAGTACTGTGGGTAATAAAGAACATTATATTTAGCCAGATGTTCCAGCTATTAAAAATAAATTTTAGAATAGAATAGCTTATTCAGAAATATCTGTAAAGGATTCTTTTAAAAATGGTTATAGAATATTTAACTTTACTAATTATAGAGATTATAATAATGAGTATGGTTCTATAACTAAATTAATAGAATTAAATGGTAACTTACTATGTGTATTTGAACATGGTGTTACTTTAATTCCTGTTAATGAGAAAAATCTACTGCAAGGTAGTAGGGAAGTATTTATTAATAGTAATAATGTACTTCCTATAACTGGGCAAGTATTAAGTAGTATGTATGGCTCACAGTGGCAAGAAAGTATTATTAAAACTCCCTATTATGTATATGGAGTAGATTCTATTGGAAAGAAAATTTGGAGAACAAATGGGCAATCCTTTGAAATAATATCTGATAATAAAGTAAATAAATACTTAGTAGATAATATTAGTTTAGGAGAGCGCGAAAATACTCCAATAATTGGAGTAAGAAATATAAAAACTCATTATAATGCAAATAAGTCAGATGTAATGTTTACATTTTATAATAGTACTTATGGATTTTAGGAAAAAGCTTGGAATTTATGTTGGAATGAAATATTACAATAGTTTGTAACTTTTTATTCTTGGATTCCATCTTATTCAGCTAATATTGATAATTAGTTTTATTCCTTTAATAGAGATACTTCTAAAGCTATTACTAAATTAAGTGGATATGATGGATTATATTTTGATTATGTTAATGAAACTACAAAAGATAAAGAATTTACAAATATTATTCCTTTAACTAAGGAATCTTTTTCTTCTAATTTTAAAATTACTATTCAAGGGATAAATAATAGATTTATTCCTAGTAATGCTACTATTACGTATACTCTTATTGATGATAATTCTTTAAATAAGTTATTTCAAATTAATAATGAAAATAATGAGATAACTTTAATACAAGATGCAGATGGTAAGAATTTACAAACTCTTTACAAGTATTTTTATGGCCCAGATTTGCCACATAAAGTAGGTTATCTAAAAATTAAAGCAGATATTAGTGTTACTTCTGATATAAATAATACTACTGGATATGCTTCATCATATTAGAAATATGCAGAAATATCTTATGGATATTATGAATTTATTTGTGCTATAACAATTAAAGATATTTATGATAATAATACTTCTACTAAAGATATCCCTGCATTAACGACTGATTTATGGAAACATGGATCTGCTGGAATATATGATATTAAAGATCCAATAAAGCCAACTTTTTGGTATGGCGAACAACATCCATTTGAATTTGAATTTGTAGTAAATGGAAATGGTGCTGATTCTTAGGTATAGAAAATATTTAATAATTTAATAATTCTAAGTAATAAAGCTGAACCTCATTCTTTCCATTTTGATATTGTCGGAGAAGGATATGAGTTTAGTAAAGACAAATTAAATATGTACTATCGTTAGGAATCTACTAAAAAATTATTTTAGAATCTTGGTTCTGATATTACATTTAATCCTAAATACGAAGAGCTTTTACCTAAGTAGAGTATTAAATCTTCTATATTTCCATTATATTATTATCGTAAAGATACTCTTAATGAGTTATATGATTCTTATTATAGGTAGAATTATTCGGAAGAAAAGAAATAGTTCTTTAATATGTCTGGCTCAGAATTGTATTGGGATAAAGATTTAAATGAGTTTAGAATAATAACACATATCCAAAATAATCCTATTACTAAAGTTGGAAGACTTAATGGAAATTCTCATTATAAAGAAGATAGATGGGATATTCAAATTCCTTCTATTACCTTTAAGTAGAAAAACGAACAACCTTGGACAATAAATGAAAAATTAAATATAAAAACACCTCCTATTTTATTAAAAACAGTTCCTTAGGATCTTACAATATACGATATTACAGATTCATTAATGCCTAGCGGTGAACATACTGATAAATTAGATTTTTCATCTTGGACAGAAACAAAAGAAACAAAAATTAGAGATAAATATATTAGAATAAGAGTAAGATATAGTGGTAAAGATTTAGCTATAATTACTGCTATTCATACTTTATATACATTAAGTTATGCGTAAAAGAATTAAAAAAGCTTAGATGGGTTTAAATACATCTTCTCTTATTAGTAATATTGCTTTATAGTAGCCTGCTACAAACTATTATTCTTGGATGTCTCCTATTTAGAAGTATTCTGCTTTTAATTAGCAATATACTTTTAATAATCCTTTTACTACTAATAAAAGTTTAGGAGATTGGGAGAACTATTTAAATAATTTACCACAATAGCCTCAGCAATAGCAAAATCCATTAGATTATTTAAGTTTTTTACAAAATGGTTCTGGAGCATTTTCTTAGGCTCTTAATTCAATTGATAGTACTATATAGAATAATTCTTCATCACCAGTAACTAAGGCTATTAGTTCGGCTATAACAGGTGTTGGTAAAAATGTTATTAGTTAGGTCGGACAGTCTGTTGGAAGAGAAGTTGCTAAATAGTTAGGTACATCAACTTTGAAAGAAGGATTTAAAAACTTATCCACAAGTGGTTTAAAATCAGCTGCAAAGACAGGACTTTCTAATGCTTTTAAAGCAAGTAGTCTTGGAGGAGTAGCTTTAAGTGTAGCCAACCAATTTGCCCCTTAGAAAAGAGAATATTCTGGAGATAAAGGTAATTTAACTAAAGGATTAGATAGTGCTTATGATACTTTATCAGATTCAGTAGTATTTATTCCAGGATTAGGAACAACTGCTTCTTTAATTATGAAGGGGGGCTCTTTAGCTGGTAAATTAGTAAATAAATGGGGGGCTGGTACTGATGGGATGACTAGTACTGATGCTATATTAGGTTCTAGTTTTTTTAATCTTACTCCTTTAGGTTTAATTAATGGTTTTGGAGGTAAAAAAGCTAAAACATTTAATTATAATGCTAGAGAAGACTAGCAAGATAGAAATTATATTTCTGGAAGTTACAATATGCAAAAAATAGAAGATGCATAGCCTAAATCTGGAAAAAAGTATGGACTATTTAGTTCTGGAGCTAGAAAGAAAGCTAATTCTTTAATAGAAACAGCAAATACATAGGCTAATGCGCTAAAAGGAATATCCCAAAAATCTTAGTTCTAGAATACTTTTGGTAATGCTATGTAGAATATAAATACTGTAGACTATTATAAAAATATCCAAGGGTATTAGCCTAATTATTTACATGTAGGTAAACATGGTATGAAAATAGAAAAAGAAGAAGAATTTATAATTCCAGACATAAGTAATTTCGTTCCTATTATTGCTATAGAAGAACAAGTTACTAAATTTAAAGAGGGAGGATCTTTTAATGTAATTCCAGAAGGAGCATTACATGCTCGTAAGCATAATATAGCAAATGCAGAAGGACTAACAAAAAAAGGTATTCCTGTAGTAGACACAGAAGGAAAATAGTAGGCCGAAATAGAAAAAAATGAAATTATTTTTAGAAAAGAAGTAACTACTGCTATAGAAGAAGCAATGAAAGATGGTTCTGATAAAAAAGCCATTGAGATAGGTAAATTACTTGTTAAAGAAATATTTAAAAATACTAAAGATAATACAGGCTTAATTAAAGATCTTACTAAAGAAGAGCCTACTGTAGAAGAATAGGTTAAAAATCATGAAGTATTTCCTAAACATCAAAATGGTGGAAATATAAGATCTATGAATGAATTAATTAGTTATGCTAATGAAAAGAATCCTAGATTTGTATAGAGACTTAATGAAAAGTCTCTTAGAACTATTCCTGGAAAAGATGGTTAGGTAATGTCTCATATGTTAAGTTATGCTGAAGCTAATGGAAAAACTTATGTGTTTCCTCAAGTTTAGGAAATAGATAATAATTTAAAATATTTTGATGATTGGAAAGAAGCTTTTAATTCTGCTCTTAAAAACCAAAATGTTCTAGAAATGTCCCCAGAAGAAGCTGAATTGTTTACAACTAATTATAAAAAATATTATCCTTCTTTTAAAGAATATATAAATAAAAAGGAAAATGGGGGTATTATAGATAAAAATACTTTAGATTTATCTAAATTAAGTTCAGAAGAAAAAGATACTTTATTACAATTACTTTTACAAAAGGCAAGTCTATGATTAAAATAAAATTAGGAGATAAAGAGTATAACGTTAGAGAAGCTCGCACTCAAGAAGAAAAACAGTAGGGACTTATGAATGTAAAAGAATTACCAAGTAATGAAGGTATGATTTTCTACTATGATGAGCCTGACCTTGTAGAAATGTGGATGAAAGACACATTAATTCCTTTAGATATAATTTTTATAAATGAAGATCAAGAAGTTATTGCTATAGAAAAAGGATAGCCTAATGATACAACTTTACTAGGGCATGAAGATACTTTATATGTAGTAGAACTAAACCAAAACTCTGGAGTAACTATTGGTGATGCTTTAGAATTTTTAGAAGATGATGATTATGTAATGTAGGTACTAAAACAAGACGGAACATCTCAAATGGATCTTGTAGGAGGAGAACGAATCGTTAGTAGAAAAGAGACTAAAGTATTAATCAGAAAAGCTAAAAAAGCATTAGATAGCCATTCTGATTCAGATTATAAATCTTTAGGAAAATATATATTTAAAGTTTTCAAAAAGCAAGATTCTAGAGAACCTGAATATGTAAATAGTCCAAGTTAATACAATAAACGCAAATCTTATAAAAACACTATTTTATCTTGGATTTATACATTAATATTACTAGTATTGTACTATTGTTAAATAAAATAATTAATTATATTTATTATGAAAGTATTTGTTAAGAAATTTCAAGACGGAGGAGTAGTTGCTCCGGAAACACAAGGGGCTGTTGCTCCACAAGAAGGGACTGCACCTGCTCCAGAGCAAGGAGGAGAAGACCCTCTAATGCAGATAGCACAAATGGCTGCACAAGCCTTACAAACACAAGATTGTCAAGCAGCTATGCAAGTATGCGATGCATTTATGCAGATTGTTCAGCAAGCACAAGGTGGTGCACCACAAGAAGCTCCACAAGGCGAGCCAGTCTATCGTAGAGGAGGAACGCTTGTAAAAAGAATTAAGAAGTAATAAGTAAAATTCTTATAGGGAGCATACTATTTTGTATGTTCCCTTTTTTATTAGTATATGGCAGAAACTTCTAATGTACAAAACATTGAGTTATGGTAGGATATAAACCGCAAACTTGATAAAAAAAGATTAGAAAACTCTCTAGCTTTAAGTCTTCCTAAATTTATGGAAGCTTATGGTGGAAACATGAGCAAAAAAGATTAGGAAGCATTTTAGGTAGCTGTTAATGATATATTATCTAGCATTTAGAGTGGAAATGTAGGAGAACGAACAATAGCAAGAGAGTTAGTATTTAAAGATGGAAAAGAAAGAGGTACAGAAAATAAACGAATGAAATAGGCTTATGGTTTAGCTGCTAATTTTGTAAATAGCGTAATTGATGCTATGCCAGAATATGTTGAACCTGTGGAACCTGTAGTATAGGAGCCTATAAAAGAGAAGGAAGAAATTCAAACTACTAAAGAAGATCCAGAACCCACTCCAAAAAAAGAAGAACTATAGGATCCATTAAGTATAATACAACAAAAACTAAATAAAAAAAGAGATAGTAAATTATAGAAGTTAGCTAATTGGAATGTTGAGGCTTCTCCTATATTAATGTAGTTACCAAATATAAATTACAATGAAGATTCTGTTTTTGGTATGTACAAAAAAATGAATTTAGGAAATGGATATGCATCCTATTTTAGAAATAAATTATCTCCTGAGTTCTTTGCTAACTTAAATAGTATATTATCTCCTGAAAAATTAGGAAATAATGATATGCAGATAACTAATTCATTTGGAAAAAGAATGTCTGCAAAACAGCATATAGTAAATACTTTAGACTTTTTTATTAAACATCCAGAATTAGTTCCTAATAATGGAGAGTTTAATAGATTATCTAGTGGAAAAATAACAATTCCTGGCTCTTTTAATGAAGATACAGGTACTATCTTATTATATAATCCAAATAATAGAACTATTTCAAGAGAATCTATTACTAATGAGCCTGAATTATTTCAACATTATCAATATGAATTAGGGCTAATATAGCCTCAATAGCAAGAAGACAATATTGTCCCTATAAATAAAAATGGAGGAATACTTAAATTTGCTTATGGAGGAACAGCTATTGGTGCAGATTATATATCTGATGAATAGTTAAATAATTATATAAATTCTTATCAAACTTTTTATGATAAGATGCAATAGGCTAAATAGGAAAAAGCTTTAAATGTTAAATAGCAAAAATTACAAGCTATAAAAAAAGCAGCTGATGCCAAAGATAGAAGTGTTAAAACACAAGAAAAAATGACAACTCCTATTAGTAAAAAAGACTTATCTGGAGCTGACATAACTAGAATAATATCAGCTATAGGAGATTTAGGGGCAGTAGCTGCTTCATTTGTTCCTGGAGCTGGTACTATGATTGGAGCTGGAATAGGAGCTGCCTCTACTCTTGCTAATTTAGGAGCAGACTTAGCTGATGGTGATAATGTATGGAATTCTTTAAAAAGAGCTGGAGTTAATTTGGGATTAGATGCTGTTGGATTAATTCCTGGAGCTGGAGCTACTGGTAAACTTGCTAAAATAGGAAAAAATTTAACTAAAGCTGCACCTTGGGTACTTGGTGCTATGGCTGCATCTAATTTAGGAGAAGAAGCTAAAGCATTTAAAAAATTAATTACTAATCCTTCTGACTTAAATGCAGATGATATAAATATGATTACTGGAGGATTATCTTTAGTATTAGGACTAAAAACGGGTTATAAAGCAAGAAAAATAAGAAATGAAGCATTAGTTAAAAATAAAAAAGGATTAGTCACTGATTCTGGAAAAGTAGCTATAATGGATGCTGAAGAATTAAAAAATCTAAAAACTAATGAGCAACTAAATGCAAAACTTAAAAGCATGAAAGGGTTTAAAAATG
>CAZPEW010000114.1:0-7632 GCA_964585695.1 uncultured Lachnospiraceae bacterium | reverse complement strand
TCTCCGTGCAGATATGACGGTCCGGGAAGCATTTGAGCATCTCCGGGAAACCGGTGAGGACAGAGAAACCATTTATACCTGCTATGTCATTGATGCGATGCGTAAGCTGACCGGCGTGGTAACCGTAAAGACGTTGCTTCTGTCTTCCTATGAAACAAAGATTTCCGATATCATGTGCACCGATGTGATTTCCATCAGCACGATGGAGGACCAGGAGGAAGCGGCAAGACTCCTTGCAAAATATGATTTCCTGGCGCTGCCGGTTGTGGATATGGAGAACTGCCTGGTCGGCATCATTACAGTAGATGATGCGATCGATGTTATCCGCGAGGAAACAACCGAGGATTTCCAGAAGATCGCAGCTACCTATCCTTCAGAAAAGCCGTATCTTAAGACAAGCGTTGTGACGCTTGCCAAAAACAGAATTGTATGGCTTCTGGTACTGATGATTTCCGATATGATCTCCGGAAATATCCTGGGCAACTACGAGGCTGCCTTTACAACGATGCCGCTGCTGGTTACCTTTATACCGATGCTGACGGATACCGGCGGAAACGCAGGAAGCCAGTCAAGTACACTGGTAATCCGCGGACTGGCTGTGCATGAGATCACAACGCATGATTTCCTGACGATTTTCTGGAAGGAATTCCGTGTGGCAATCCTCTGCGGCGGTGTTCTGAGTCTTTTCAACTACATTCGCCTGGTAATACAGTATCCGGGACAGGAAATGGTTGCACTGACGGTTGCACTTGCAATGTTCTGCACGGTTCTTATGGCAAAGGTGATCGGCGGTGTTCTGCCGCTGATAGCAACAAGGTTTAAGATGGATCCGGCACTGATGGCTTCGCCGCTGATCACGACCATCGTGGATGCGGTTTCGCTTCTGATTTATCTGCATATTGCAGTAGTGCTGCTGCCGATCTGAGAGGGAGGAAGAATCAATGACAAAAGAGGAATACAAAGAGGCTTCGGAATACTGGCAGAAAAAGGACGCCGCGGGAATGTCAGGAGAGCATGCTGCGGTCAAGGCGGCTGCGGAAGCTTATGTGCTTTCCAGAAATACCTGTGCACTTGCAACCGGTGCAGGTGATTTTGTACGCTGCACACCGATTGAGTACACCTATCATGACGGTGCTTTCTGGATGTTTACGGAGGGCGGACAGAAGTTCACCGGTCTTGCCGGTAACAGTCACGTATGTCTGGCGGTTTTTGATCCGTACAGCGGCTTCGGAAAGCTGAAGGGTCTGCAGATCATGGGACAGGCTGAGGCGGTAGAGCCGTTTTCCGCTGAATACAATCAGGCTGCAGCTTTTAGGAAGATTCCGCTGGAGGCGCTGCAGAAGCTGCCGTCTCCGATGCATCTTTTAAAGATTGTTCCGTCGGAGGCAGACTTCCTGGACTCGGATTTCAAGGAACAGAATTTAAGTGCAAGACAGCATTTTATATGGTAATATCCGGTACGGGACAGCATTTTTTTAATGTCAGGCGCAGGATTTATCTTGCGCAGGACAGAACTTTAACAGCAGTGACAAGGAGAATTTATGACGGAATACAGCAGATGTTTCCAGCCGGCAATTGATAAAATCAGAGAACTGCTTCTGTCGGATGAGGAGATTCTGATGGTTGCCATTGACGGACATTCCGGGGCGGGCAAAACAACGCTTGCGGACTGTCTTTCTTTGCAGTTTGATGCGAATATCTTCCATCTTGACGATTTTTATCTCCGGAAGGAAATGCGTACGCCGGAGCGTCTCCAGGAGGCGGGCGGAAATGTGGACTATGAGCGCTTCCGGGAGGAGGTACTGATACCGGTATGGTACGGAGATCCCGTACAGTACCGGCCTTATGACTGCAGGACGCTTTCCTTCCTGAAAGAAGCGGAAAAGGTTCTGCCCCCGAAGCGTCTCAATATTATGGAGGGCTCCTACAGCAGCCACCCGTATTTCGGAAATCCCTACCAGCTCCGGATCTTTATGGATATTGATCCGGCAGCGCAGCTTGAGAATCTTAAAAAACGCGTACCTCCGGAAAAGCTGCCGGATTTCACGGAAAAATGGATTCCAATGGAAAATGCATACTTCGAAAAATTTGATATCAAAAAAGATTGTCTTGTTATAAAGCAGTCGACGTAAGGAGTGCCATCAGGCGCTCCTTTTCTTTTTGCGGTGCGAATGCAGCTTCTGCTGCGTTCATCAGGAAGCTTCTGCATTCGGCTTCGGTTAATTCAAGCGCAGCGGCAATGCCGGCAAATTCACGCGGTTCTGTTGTATCGGATACCGCCATGTTGTCGGTATTGATGGTTATCCGGATACCGGCATCCATCAGCTTCCGGAGGGGATAGACGGACAGATCCGGGAAAATGCGGGTATTGAGGTTGCTGGTCGGACAGATCTCAAGCGGGATTTCCCTTGCGGCAAGGAGATCCATCAGGGCAGGATCCTCTGTGCAGCGGATGCCATGGCCGATTCTCGCAGCACCGAAGGAAAGGGCGCTGCGGATGCTTCCGGGGCCGGCTGCCTCTCCGGCGTGGATGGTAAAGGGCACCTGCATTTCCCTGGCTGTCCGGAACAGATCCTCGTAGTTTTCCGTCGGGAACAGTGCTTCTGCGCCGGCAAGATCAAAGCCGCAGACGCCTCTGGAGAGGAACTCCGCGGCAAGTTCCAGCGTCCGGAGATTTTCCTTTTCATTTCCGCTGCCGCGCATCGCACAGAGAATCAGTGAAGCGTGGAGCGGTGCGTCGCTTCCGTCCTGACCGGAGAGGAAATGATTAAGACCTGCAAGGGCACCCTCCAGGATTTCTTTCTGGGTATAACCTTTGCGGGTGAGAGACTGCGGTGCGAAACGGAGCTCCGTGTAAATGAGTCCCTGTTTTTTCTGCTCTGTGAGGACATCCTCTGTACAGATGGCGGCAGCTTCCGGTGTCTGCAGAAGATGGAGCGGGAAATCAAAACGGGCCAGGTAGTCATTCAGGCTCCTGCAGTCCTCCGGTACGGAGAGAAGCGTATGCAGTGCCGCATCTGACAGAGAGGCATTCTCCTCTTCTGTCATCAGGCGGCGGGCGGTATGCATCGGGAGAGAGCCGTCCAGATGTACATGGAGATCAATCAGGTTTCTGAATTTTATGTCTGCGGATTTTGCCGCTTTGTTTTCTTTTTCTTTCATAATGATCCTCGACTGGAATGTGTGTAATATATGCGTACGGATGCCGGTTTCCCGGAATGCGTCTTTAAGGTGTGCCGGCATGTTTCCGGAACTGGCCGGGAGAGGTTCCTGTTATCAGCCGGAAGGAACGGATGAAATTGCTGTAATCGTTGAAGCCGGAACGTTCGCAGGCTTCTGTGACGGAAACACCCTCTGAGAGGAGGCTTCTTGCGATGGCAATCCGTTTGACCAGAATGTACTGGAAAACAGTACTGCCGGTTTCTGCCTTAAAAAGATGGCTCATATAAAATTTCCCCATGGAAAGCGCCTGCGCGACAGAATCCAGAGAAAGCGGCTCGCTGATGTGCCTCTCAATATATTCCATGATCTCAGAGGAGCGGTACCGGATTTCAGTACCTTCGGTTTCCGGCATCCTTTCCCAGGCCAGATTTACAAGAACCAGGATCCGGATCAGGAGGCTTATGGCGGTGAGATCGCTGCCGTAGGCGGAAGGGTCTGCCTGTGCGCTCCGGAGTTCCGATGCAAGGGACAGGAGCTTTTTTATCTCTTCCGGAGAGAGGTTCACCAGATTTCCGTGGCCGGGGATCCGCTGGAAACAGGCCAGCAGATTGGTTCTCGGCGTGCAGTACGGCCGGATAAAGGAAGAATTTACGTGGATGACCAGCCGCGTAAACGGTTCTGCAGTCATGTTCAGTGCTTTATGGATTTCGTGCTCTGAAAAAAGAATGAGACTCCCGCCGGTCAGCGGATAGCATTTGCTGTCCACAAAATACTGGATGTTTCCTCTGATCAGAAAATAGAGCTCGTTATGGTTGTGTATATGGAAATCCGTATTGCCCGCAAGAAGCGAGGTACGTACATCGCAGCTGTAGGTTGCCACGGAAGGAACCTGGTATTTCTGCAGCGCAGCATTTGCAGTGGATTTCAAACCGGAAACCTCCTTGTTTATCTTTTTATCAGACAGTATCGCAGCACGCCGATGGACAAAGGGACGCCCCGGCGTGCGCAGGTCGGACTTTGCTTTGCAAAGCCGGCAATATACGCATGAAAAATGACAATTAATGCAAAGAATCTGCTAATACTATATCGTATAATACGAGGCAAGTAAACAGAAAAGGGATGATGGATCATATGAAATCAGCAATAATCGGATGCGGGAATATTGCACATGTACATACAGAAGCACTGATGTCGCTTCCGGATGCGGAGCTTACGGCATTCTGCGACTGTGTACCGGAGCGGGCACAGGATTTCTCGGAAAAATATACCGGCGGCAGAGCACAGGTTTTTTCTTCAATCGGAGAGCTCCTTTCCGGAAGTGATGCAGAGGTAATCCATATCTGCACACCGCATGATCTCCATGTGCCGATGGCAGTGCAGATCCTCAGGAGCGGGAGGAATGCCTTCATGGAAAAGCCGCCGGCAGTTGACAGAACGCAGTTCAGAGAGCTCAAGGAGACTGCGGAAGAGAGCAGCGGCCGGCTCGGCATCTGCTTCCAGAACCGCTACAATCCGGCAACCGGAAAAATCCTCAGTGTCCTCAGGGACGGCAGATTCGGCAGAATAGAAGGCGGCAGAGCATTCGTAACCTGGAACAGGCCGGCTCCGTACTATACCGGGAGCAGCTGGAAGGGAAACTGGCAGCATGAGGGCGGCGGGGCACTGATCAATCAGTCCATCCATACGCTGGATCTTTTGCTGCTCTTTATGGGAAAGCCGCTCGGCGTTGCGGCGGCCATGCAGAATTTTCATCTGAAGGATACAGTTGAGGTGGAGGACACGCTGGAAGCCTGTCTTACCTTTACGGAAGGACCGGATCCGGTGCGTGCAGTTTTTTATGCGACGACGGCATATACGACGGATGCACCGGTGTTTCTGGAACTGCAGACGGAAGGCGGAAATATCCGCCTGGAGGGTGAAAAGGTAAGTCTCATCAGCCGGAAAACCGGCAGCGCGGAGCAGTTTGATTTCCATGAGAATATCCTTACGGGCAAGGGATACTGGGGGAACGGGCATCCGGCCTGTATCCGGGATTTTTATGAAGCAGTTGAAACGGGCAGACCATACAGAAATGATCTTGCTTCGACGGAAAATACATTCGACACAATGATGCGGATTTATGAAGCCGCAGGCAGAAAGGAAGAAAGCAATCATGGATAAGGTAAGAATCGGGATCATCGGAATCGGCAATATGGGAAGCAACCATGTACGGAATATCCTCGCGGGCAAGATTCCGAGGCTGGAGCTTACGGCAGTGGCAGACCGGAGAGAGACAAGGAGAGACTGGGCGCGGGAAACCGTACCGGAGACCGTAAAGATTTTTACGGAGGGAGACGAACTGATCGGGAGCGATGTATGTGATGCAGTGCTGATTGCGGTGCCGCATTATCAGCATCCGGCGCTTACGATTTCTGCCCTGCAGCTCGGGAAGCATGTGTTGTGCGAGAAGCCGGCGGGGGTTTACACTAAGCTGGTCCGGGATTTGAATTAAGCTGCGGAAAAAAGCGACAGGGTATTCGGGATGATGTTCAATCAGCGGACCAACTGCATTTACCGGAAACTCCATGAAATCATCACAAGCGGCGAGATGGGCGCAATCAAGCGTGTAAACTGGATTATTACGGACTGGTACCGTACAAAAGCCTACTATGATTCAGGTTCATGGAGAGCAACCTGGGACGGAGAGGGCGGCGGCGTTCTTTTGAACCAGTGTCCGCATAATCTGGATCTCCTGCAGTGGCTCTGCGGCATGCCGTCACTGGTACGTGCCTTCTGTCATAACGGGAAGTGGCATGATATAGAAGTAGAGGATGATGTGACGGCCTACATGGAATTCCCGAATGGAGCCACCGGCGTTTTTGTGACGACAACAGCAGATGCACCTGGTACAAACCGTCTGGAAATCACGATGGAAATGGGCAAACTTGTCTGTGAGGACGGGAAGCTTATGATGTATAAACTGTCCGAGAATGAGCGCAGCTTCTGCATGCATGCAGCCGGTGGTTTTGACAGGCCGGCGTACACGGTCTCGGAAGTGGAAACGGATGGGCAGAATGAGCAGCATGTGGGTGTTTTAAAGGCATTCGTCGGAAGAATTCTGGACGGGACACCGCTGATTGCAGAGGGTACGGAGGGGATCCGCGGCCTGACGCTCTCCAACGCGATGCATCTGTCAAGCTGGCTGAATCATCCGGTGGAGATCCCTTTTGATGAGGATCTGTTCCTTGCCGAGCTTGACAGACGGCGGCAGACCTCCAGGAAAAAGGAAGTAAAAGAAGCTGTTTTTGATACAGAGGGAAGCTACGGAACCGGAAAATAATACGGATGCAGAATAAAATCACGGAGGGAAAACAAATGTGGAATGAAATTACGTTATCCGGCTTTGCGGATGAAATCAGTCCGTCTCTTGCAAAGCAGATTGAAGTGTTAAAAAAGCTGGATATGAAGTATATCGAGATGCGCGGTGTCAACGGCAAGGGGCTGGTGGAGTATACACTTCCGGAGGTCCGGGAAATCAAAAAGCAGCTTTCGGATGCAGGCATGCAGCTTTCTTCTGTCGGCTCGCCGATCGGCAAAATCGGGATCGCAGACGACTTTGCACCGCATTTTGAGCTTTTTAAGCATACGGTGGAGATTGCCCATATCATGGGAACAGAAAATATCCGGATGTTCAGTTTCTTTATTCCGCAGGGCGCGGATGCCGCACAGTACAGAGGCAAGGTCATGGAGCAGATCGGGCAGATGGCGGACTATGCAGCCGCGAATGCTGCCGTCCTCCTGCATGAGAATGAGAAGGAAATCTACGGTGATATCGCGCCGCGCTGCATGGAGATCATGAAGGAATTTTACGGCGCACATTTTAAAGCTGTCTTTGATTTTGCAAATTTCGTACAGTGCCGGCAGGATACGCTGGAGGCCTATGAGATGCTGAAGCCGTATATCGCTTATGTGCATATTAAGGATGCCTTATGGAAGGATGGTTCGGTTGTTCCGTCCGGCTATGGGGACGGGCATGTAAAGGAGATCCTGGATCAGCTGAGAGATTCCGGTTATCATGGGTTCCTTTCACTCGAGCCGCATCTTGCCGATTTTGCAGGATTTTCTGCTTTGGAAAGCGGGAAAAGCGCAGGAGAGAAGCCGCGTAAGCTTTCCGGTGAGGAAGCATTTACGCTTGCGCATGATTCACTGCTGAAGCTGATCGGCTGATCAGCAGAGCACCGCAGCCGTGTCTGTCAGTCCGTCTGATAGATGCGGCTTTTTCTTTGTACAAAATAGTAATATCCGTATTCAAACAGGAGCATGACTGCCCAGCCGATGAGGCATCCGTAGGCCTCGCCGTTGATCCCGATACGCGGAACCAGGAGGAAGGAAAAGATGGTCCGGGTGGTGATCTGGATGACGGTGGAAACCAGTGTGATGGTCATCTGGTTCATGCCGCGGAAGTAGCCCTGCATGGCATTGGTAAGACAG
>CAZPEW010000113.1:0-7639 GCA_964585695.1 uncultured Lachnospiraceae bacterium | reverse complement strand
CTGTATCATCGTGTTTCCGGTATCTTCATTATAAAATATTCCTGACCATTTGCAGATACTCTGCAAAATCGGCACTACAGATTTTCCTTTGTCTGTAAGACTGTATTCCACACGCGGCGGTATTTCATCATAGGATTTACGCAAAATAATCTGATCATTGATCAGTTCCTTCAGCATTGCAGCTAATACTGCATCCGTGATATTTCCCATTTCTTTCCGAAGCTCACTGTAACGCAGCAGCTTCCTGTCAGAAAGCACACATACAATTCTTGATTTCCATTTACCACCGAATACCTCCAGTCCATACTCTAATGGGCAGCGGATGTCTTTATCTGATTTATGCTGGTACACATTTATCACTTCCTTTATGCACTTATTATAATCTGCATACTTAAAACGGGGAACAACGATTTACGCTGTTCCCCCTGCATTCTTTCTGCCTGCATACTTATTTTCAAAGAACCTTCTTATTTTCAGCTCCCGGTGTGGTGACAATCACCTTATCTGCTGTAATTACAAGTGCTCCCTTGGCTGTCACAGTCCCTTTGAACATTTTCTCAACAATTGCCTTGAAATTATCAACAACTGTGCCTTCCGTTATATACTCTGCTGTCCCCTTGATCTGATAGCCTTCCAGATTTTTGGCATCATAGACAGAAACAGCAATTTTCCCATTATTGGCCATAATGTTACTGAGGGTCGTTTCCAGGAAGACATCCCCGACCACCAGTTTTCCATCTTCTGTAACATCCTTAAATGCAACCGGCACAACATTTGGTTCGTTATCTGAACAGGTTGCCAGATCCCACATGTTCTCTTTCAATAATTTCTTTACTTTCTCATTCATCATGATTTCTGCTCCTGTTCTCATCCCAGCTTTTTTATCTGCTGTGGCTTTATTATATTCGGGCAGCTCATGTGAAAAAATATATTAGTAAATTTATTAGTTGCTATTATTTTTCATAGTTATACTATTTTGAATTTATATAAACATATAAATCCTGTTTTAGTTCCTGGAGAAGATTTTCCCGGAAATTACAGATCTCACTGCGATCAGACTCACTCCTCCAGATCTTCCGCTACTTTCGGCATCCATTCGGAAATATGAATATGCTGCGGACATACTTTTTCACAGGCACGGCAGGAGATGCAGGCCGATGCCTTGCCGTATCCCTGGTTCACATAGTTTCCGTAATATTCCACTTCCGGTGAAAAGTCTTCGCGATGCATCATTTTCCGGGTGTTGTACAGCGCGAAGTAGTTCGGAATCAGGATTCCTTTCGGGCAATGATTGGCTTCAACGCAGTACCTGCAGCCGGTACATGGAATGGCAACCGTCCGGCGGATCATCTCGGCCGCTTTCAGAAGGAGTCCATTCTCCGTCGGCGTCAGCGGCTCAAAATGCTCCATGAATAACGTATTCTCTTCCATCTGCGCAAGTGAGCTCATACCAGAAAGAACCACCATGACTTCAGGAAGACTCGCCGCAAAACGGATTGCCCAGGATGCCGGGCTCCAGTCCGGGTGTGCCTGCTTAAGCATCTGTTTCACATCCTCAGGCGGGTCAGCCAGTGTTCCTCCTTTGACCGGTTCCATCACAATGACTCTTTTTCCATGTTTCACACATACGTCATAGCATTTATGCGACTGGATCCCTGCACTTTCCCAGTCCAGATAATTGATCTGCAGCTGAACAAATTCGAAAAATGGATTCTCTGTCAGAACCTGATCCAGGTATTCCGGCGTATCATGGCAGGAAAATCCGAGGCAGCGGATTTCTCCGCTCTCTTTTTTCTGTCTGAGGAAGTCGATCGCGCCGAACTTCTTTGCTTTCTCATAATTTACATTGTTCATGTCGTGAACCAGATAATAGTCAAAATAATCAACATGAAGTTTTTTCTTCTGCTGTGCAAAGATCTGCGCAGGTTCTTCAGCAGAATGCAGCATCATATCGGGCATTTTCGTCGCAATCGTGAAGGCATCCCGGGGATATCTGCCGACCACAGCTTTCCCGACCGCATCTTCGCTTGCAAAATCATGATACATCCATGCGGTGTCACAATATGTAAAACCCCGGTCAAAAAATCGGTCGACCATCTTTTCCAGCTGCGGCATGTCAATGGCCTTCTGGTCTCCGGGGTCTGTCAGCGGCATCCGCATAAAACCAAATCCAAGTTTCTTCTCAGGTTCCATCATTTTTTCCTCCCGTTTTTCTGTCTGCTATTACCTGACCATTTTCCCCGGATTCCATTTTGCATCCGGAGCAGATGCCTTCAGTTCTTCATTACTCCTTCCGTATCCGCTTCCACCCGATGTTGCAAACGGAAAGATCGTCTTTCCTGCCATATCATAGCTTTCCAGAAAACTGTTGATGATATGCGGCGCAACGCCCCACCAGATCGGAAACCCCAGATAAATTTCATCATAGTCTGCCATGTTGTCCATCTTGTCTGCGATTTCCACGCGTGAAGACTTGTCCCCCATCTCTCTGCTGCTTCTGCTGTTCTTATTGTTCCAGTTCAGATCAGCATCTGAATATAACTCCACCGGCCGGATTTCGAACAAATCGGTATCATGCTCCTTAGCTACTTTTTCTGCTGCTTTTCTGGTTACTCCGCTTGCTGAAAAATACACTGTCAATTTCTTTCCCATCTTACAATTACCATCCTTTCTCATATTCATTCTGAATCCATTATTATTTCAGGATCTGTATCAGGAAGCTGTATGTCAGTTCATATACAGACTGTACCTTATAAGGAATCTTTGCCTCGTCCATCGCTTTGCATTGCTTCTCTGTGGGATATGTATAGGGATAAATCCCATACATAAACGGAAAAAAAGCATAGGTGATCTGCGCAATCTTTGTATCCGTTATTCCCGGAAGATACTGTCTCAGACAACCTTTAAAAGCATCCATGGAAGCTTTAAAGCTGAACTTAAACCTGACAAGCATCTCAGGCCTGCTGTTCTCCTCGATCTCATAAAGATTCATCGCAGAAATTTTCAGCAGGATCCTTCTTTTTTCCATCGATTTTGCCAGTTTCTTGGTCAGTTCATCTGCGCCTGTTACTGTTTCTGATTTCATGATCTGTCTGAGTGACCTGCCCCATTCATCATATTCCTGTGTCAGAAGGGCAAGGAAGATCTCTTCCCTGGTCTCAAAATAATTATATATGGACGGCCTTGAAAATGAGGTTTCTTTGCTGATGTCTTTAATCGTAATCTCCTTGAATCCCTTCATTTCATACAACCTGGCGCAGGCCTCTATAATTTCATTTTTTCTTAGCTCCGTCAGTTCTTCTGAACCCTTTGGCATGGTATTCCTCTTTTCCGTCTGCTGCATTTCAATGTAAAAACATCATATCAGCTTTATCTTAATCATATTCTGACACGATGTCAATATGCGTTTTTTACTGAAATGCATGCTGCAGGAAATGATCTATTTTCTCAAATGGTATTTTTGTCACATCATCATACAGATCAATATGATTGCAGTCCGGCACTACAACAAGTTCCTTCGGTTCCGCTGCATTGGCAAATGCTGTCTGTGTAAACACACTGGTCAAGGCTTTCTCTCCTATGATCATGAGAATTGGTCTTGGTGAAATTTCTTTTATGTAGTCAAGCAGTCTGAACTGCATCATGGCAAGTGCACTGGTCGTTGTAAAATCCCCGAGTGCTCCTGCAAAATGTCCCCTTTTTGTCCCATAATAAGCATAGAACTCTGCTGAAATCGGATCCATTCCTTCCGGCACTTTATTTACCGGGAATGAAGGAAATGTCGGATTATATTCTGCGGTCTGTCTTGCAAAATCGTCCCATCTTTTTTCTGAAAGCTTATCCTTTGCCGCTGCGATTTCTTCAGGTGACCCCATACGTACCGCCTGTGTTTGGTTCCTGCATAAGGAGGTCCGATCACAACTGCAGGATACTGACCATTCCTGTCATAATTTTCAGGTATATACAGATCTGCTGCACATTTAATGCCATATCTGTTGTTATAAAATACATGCTCTCTGTTTACCTTTTCGCTCAAATCAAATGTATATACTTCACCCATTGTTTTTTCTCTCTTTCTTTGTAAAAATGGCTGTTATTATCATCACCATCAGTTATTATTTTCGTTCAGTGATGTCAGTACCGGATTATTCAGATAATCATACAGTCTGTCGATTTCCTCCGGTTTGCTGCAGTCAAGCATGGATGGTACTCCTTTATCCAATGCAGCAATTTTTTTCATATCTTCCCCGGAGAGTTCAAAATCCCATATATCAATATTTTCTTTCATCCTTTCTTTATGAACCTATTTTGAAATCACGACCAGGCCGCTTTGGATTTCCCATCTGAGGATAACCTGTGGAACAGATTTTCCATAGTGTCTGCCGATCTCCTGCAGTGTTTTTTCCAGGAACATTCCCTTTAAGCCTTCCGCAAAAGGAGCCCAGGCCTCGGGCTGAACATTCAGTTTTTTCATTACCGCAAGTTCTTCCTGTCTCTGATAATGTGCATGTCTTTCGATCTGATTGATGACAGGCATCACTTCTGTGTTATAGCTCAGATCCATCAGTCTTGCACTGTCAAAATTGCAGACCCCGACTGCGCGGATTTTCCCTTCGTGGAAAAGTTCTTCCATCGCACGCCATGCGCCATAATAATCACCAAGAGGCATATGGACCAGATAAAGGTCGAGGTATTCCAGCCCAAGTTTATGAAGTGATTCATAAAATGCAGCTATTGTTTTTTCATACCCCATCTGCTGGATATACGCCTTGGTTGTAATAAAGAGTTCGTCCCTCTTTACAATTCCATGTTCCATTGCCTGATGTAAGGCTGCCCCGACTGCGGACTCATTCTGATAGGAATAGGCTGTATCGATCAGCCTGTATCCGGTTTCTATCGCATCAAGTACTGTTTTTTCCGTGTCGGCTTCCGGTATTTGAAATACACCAAATCCCTGCCTGGGCATCATGATCCCGTTTGCCAATTTCACATTTTCAATTCTGCTCATCGTTCTCCTTTCTCTTATTGTCTGATTGCTCCCTGATCTGAAAGAAACTGTTCCATATATCTGACAGCCTGATCAAATGCATCGCCAAAGAACTCATGTCCGCCGCCTTTAATTACATGAAGTTCAGCATTCTCATAGGCTTTTTCAGCGCGCTCCGCGTAGGTCATCGGCACAGTGCTGTCTCTGTCTCCATGGAGGATCAGTACCGGTCCTTTATAAATACCGATTTCCTTGTAAACGTCATAATTCCATACATCTTCAGCATAGATTTTTCCCACATTGATCCATCCGATATATGTAAATTCATCCGGGACATCCGCAAGTGAATCGAAATCATGATGCAGCTGGTCCGGAATAATGAAAGCAGGATATGCAAGGATAAGACCTGCCACTTCGTCTGGTATCCTTGTTGCAGTAACCGCCGCAACCATGCCTCCCTGGCTTCCGCCATGAAGATATATTCTGCTGCTGTCAACGAAATCCCATTTTTCTGCTGCCTGCGTCACATTTTTCAGATCTTCGGCCTCTGTCATGACTGACATGTCTGTCGTCTTTCCTTCACTTTTGCCTCCGGATATGGAGCCACCCGGAAAATCAAAAACATAATAGGCTACTCCTCTGGATGCAAAGTATTCTGCATAACCTTCCCCTGTGGAATGCGTTGTGCCAAGTTCATGCGCAAAAATCACAAGCGGACATTTATTCTCCGTATCGGGAATATATACCTTTCCGTAAATCCGGTATCCTCTGCTCTCCAGCCAGATTTCCTGCACCTGATAAGGTATTTTTCCATATTCTGCAGTCTGATCACCGGTTACACCCGGTGTATATTTACCACTGTCCATATCTTCTCCATTTTCCTGATTACACGTTTCTGATGTTTCAATCGCCTTCGCGCTGTCTTCTGTCAACTTCAGCTGTGAGATCCAGTCTGAAACTTCATCAGAAGATATCTTACTGTCAAGTCTTTCTCCCACAAGCCAGTTTCCTTCTCCGGCAAGACTTGCCAGGTTTGAACTACTTGATCCGATTCCGCTTCCTTCGGATGTACAGAATGGAATTATTGTTTTACCCATAAAGTCATAGTTTTCCGCAAAAGTATCCATAATACGCGGTTCCTGTCCCCACCAGATCGGATACCCGACATATACCGTGTCATATTGATTCCAATCCGCTATCTCTCCACTGATTTCCGGGCGACTGCTGTCGTCATTCTGCTCAAGTGATGTTCTGCTATTGCTATCATTGTAATTAAGATCATTTTCTGTATATTCCTTTGCAGGAGTAATTTTATACATATCACCTCCGGTTACCCCCGCAATTGTATTGGCAACGCATTCGGTATGACCGGTACATGAAAAGTACACAATCAGTATATTTTCTTCATTTGATTCCGTTGCATTTTTCTGTATCGATTGAGCAGCTGATGTAGTATCACCAGTTTCTTCCCTGTCGGATGATATTGTTGATGTTTCCATGCTTTGTGCAATCACGTCTGTGCTCTCTTTCAATTTGTCCGGTGATCCGCAGGCCGTTATCATACTCACCATTAATAAAGCGCAGATAACTATTACTGATATTTTTATCCTTTTCATTTTCTTCACCTTTTTCATCTTGATAATATCTTGATTTTTTGATACATTTTGTCTTCATTTGCTGTCATGACTTTTTCGAATCCGCATGAATCTCATGAAGCATATAATCAATACAGTCTACCTGCTTCCCTGATCTGTGTACTTCCTGCAGTACTTCTTTTCTTCTCTGCCTGAGCATATGCAATTGCATATCTTCATTCCCTTTTCTTTCGTAATCCAGAAATTCCATACTCTTTTCTGCTGTAAATCCACAATCTGTGAGACATTCTTTCAGTTCATTCCTTATGTCCATCTTTCAAATCCTCTTGTCATCATCTTGTCATTTTCTTTTGTTTCTTTACAGTAGTTATCTTATGTCCAAAGGTATATAATATCAAATAGTTATATTTCATGTTGTATCATAGTTTTTAGCCATATTTGATTTCATGGATCAGGAAAGGCGCCATTTATGCTCGAAACCAGACTTTTAAAATATTTCCTGGCTGTTGCCAGAGAACAGAATATCACCAGAGCTGCCGAATCTCTGCATGTATCGCAGTCCACACTTTCAAAGCAGCTGATCGATCTTGAAAATGAACTAGGTGTAAAACTTCTGATCAGAGGAAAAAGAATCGTCACACTGACTGAGGAGGGACGCTACTTAAGAAGCCGCGCCCAGGAAGCTGTTGACTTCCTGAATCAGACAGAAAACGAACTTTTAAAGGAAGAAGGTGTCATCAGCGGTGATATACGGCTGGGCTGCGCCCAGATGGCCTCTATGCGGCCAATCACCAAAGCAATGGGAAACTTCCAAATGAAATATCCGGATGTTCAGTTCCACCTCATAAGCGGCGATGCGGAACATATTATGGAAAAGCTCGCCGTCGGTACTCTTGATATCGGAATCATTCTTGACCCACCGGTTGAAAAACAATTTGAATATAATAAACTCCCCTTCCAGGAAACTTTCGGCATCCTTATGCGTAGTGACAATCCCCTCTGTACTAGGGAATCAATATCCTTTTCAGAATTAAAAAATGTGCCGCTCCTTATGCCT